>JBCBOC010000541.1:0-3552 GCA_039821475.1 Cyanobacteria bacterium J06632_22
GCTGGCAAGTGCCAGGAATGCCCCAGATGACCATATTCACCCAGTGTGCCAACGATCCCGATGCTCAACATCAGAATCGTCCGAATTGGCTACGACCACTACACTACGGTCTAGGTAGCATACTGGTTCTTCTTATTCTGGTGCTGTTGAGCATCGGGATCGTTGGCACACTGGGTGAATATGGTCATCTGGGGCATTCCTGGCACTTGCCAGCGGGGCTGACCGTCGTCGCCTTGGTCTTAGCCTCAGCTTGGAGTGCCACACGCATTCATCCCCAACGCCCCTGGGCTCGCCCCCTTCACCTGGGGCTCAACAGCGGACTGCTGGTGGCCCTTGCATTAGTGAGCTACACAGGTTGGACTGTTGTCCAAAAATATCTGCCGTAAACAGATATAGCCTTGGGTGTCTCTCCCCGTGAACAACGAAATGGCTCATTATGAAAGGGGGTGGCAGCCTTGTCTTAACGGATTGGCGACTGCCATACGGCAGTCGAAGGGTTGGTAGATCCAATTCAGACCCACTTTAACTGCGTCGAGGGGCTCCAGTGTAAAGGACCTTAGCGCCAGGAACTGCCCCTAGCAACTCGACAAACGCAACAATTTACAACAGCGACTTCAATCCAAGCATTCTCTGTATCTATGCCCAGCCTTGACCCAGTGACAGCCCCAAACGAGGCGGTCCCAATGGAACGCTTTCGTATCTCTCCCTTGATTCGCCTGACGCTGCTGAGCTTCTATACCGCGCTTGTCTTACCGTTACCGCTCTTAGCGCGTGTTACAGCAGCACCGGTTCCGAGCTGGCTGCTGCTCTTAGGTATTGGATTGGGAGGGCTCGCACTTTGGGGTGGCTTGAGCGAACAAGTCTGGGTAGATGAACAGGGCATTCAGGTTACCTATCCTCGCTGGCTCCTAATTCGCCGGGGCTGGTCACTGGCATGGGCTGATATTACGGCACTCAAACCACGCTCCACCGGACAAGGGGGACTGGTCTACTATTTTTTGACAGAAGCTGCCGACCGCGCCTATCTGCTACCCATGCGCGTAGTGGGCTTTGCTCGTCTGGTGGACATTGTGCAGACTAAGACGGATATCGACACGCGTGATGTGCGTCCCCTGGCCCAACCTTGGATGTACCTCATCTTGCTAGGGCTGACGGGGCTGCTGCTGCTGGTAGATGGCTGGACGCTGTGGACGGCGACACACTTAGAGGCCGGCATGATCGGCACCGGCTTGGTAGAGACCAGATTGGGGCTATGATGCCATCTGCACAGGTACCGGCCACAGCGTCGTCTCCTAACCTAATTTTTGATCGTGTGTCTCTGCGAGCGCCGGTAGGCCAGGGGCTGATTTTATCGAACCTGTCGTTTACAGTGACAACAGGCGCTTTTGTGGGACTAGTAGGCCCCTCTGGAGCGGGAAAAACTTCGCTGCTACGACTGATCAACCGGTTGGTTGATCCCAGCGAGGGGGAAATCCGCTGGCAGGGTATGGCAGTGCGATCGCACCCGATCATTGCCTACCGTCAGCAGGTCACCCTGGTGCTCCAAGAAAGCAAGCTCCTGGGCCTGACTGTCGCAGAGAACCTGCAGTATCCCAGCCGATTGCGCGGACAATCCCTGAGCGAAGCCCAACGCACTGCACGTCCCTGGATAGATCGTCTGAACATCCCCGAAAGCTGGCTCAATAAAACGGCAGTTGAGCTATCGATCGGTCAGCGTCAGCGTATTGCCTTAGCCCGTGCCCTGATTGCCAATCCCAAACTTTTGTTGCTGGATGAACCCACCGCAGCACAGGATATCGGCTATGCCGAGGCCCTACTTAATCACCTGGCTCAACTGAGCCGTACGACCGGGCTTACCATCATCATGGCCAATCACCAGCTAGAGCTGATGCAGCGTCTTGTAACGCACGTGCTGCTGTTAGAATCCGGGCAATTACAAGGTCACTGGTCAGCCACAGACGTAGACTGGGCAGCGCTACGCCAAACCATTATTAATGCCAATCAGCAAATGCAGGATGACTGGGATCTGTAGTCAATAAACTGGATAGGCAACATCGGAAATCTATGCCCCGCTCCGATGAATTTATGGAATTTATGACCGGCCTCACAAAAGTGGTCTGTGACAGCAGACCACTTTTGTGAGGCTAGATATTCACTCAGCCACCAAAGATATAGCCGTCGCCACAAAGATTTGTGCACGACGACGGGCCACTTGGCTCCAATACTAGAAACTTGAGTGCCAGGATTGTCCTAGGCAAAGTGGCGCGAGCTATAGAGCACACCAGACAGAACGCAACAGCAATGCGCTAAGCAACCATGGGCCGGTACGACATGTTCAAGGGCTCAGGAATCACAGCGTCGCTGGGCTAACGAGCAATCGCCGCACTCGCTTCAGTCACAGCAGCAGACTGCGATAACGCCTGTGCCCCGTCAACATTCAGACGATAGCCCACATTACGCACCGTTTGAATAACGCTAGGCTGACGGGGGTCCGCCTCAATCTTCTTACGGAGTGACAGGATGTGGGTATCGACCGTCCGAGGATTGTCAATAGCATCAGGCCATGCTCGGCGCAGCAGATCAGCGCGACTCAGTGGCGTGCCCTCAGCTTGAGCTAGTACGTATAGCAGACTAAACTCCTGCGGCGTCAGGTCAATATAGGCCTGCTTATACCGAACCCGCCGTTGCACCAGGTCAATATTGAGATCGCCGTAGGCCAAGGATGCAGGTGCGGCCATCTGTCGGTTACGACGGCTGAGCGCCTCCACCCGAGCCAAAAATTCCTGCATGCCAAACGGCTTTTTCAAATAATCATCTGCCCCAGCACGTAGGCCCGCCACCACATCGGTCTCCGCAGAGCGAGCCGATAAAATCATCAGCAACGGGCGCCCTCGGCGTTGTAGCCACTGGCAAAGCTCCAAACCATCCCCACCGGCTAGATCAATTTCAGTGATCACCAAGTCTGGCTGAGCTTTACCAAAGGCTTCTTTTGCCAGGGCAACGTCAGCTGACTGGTACACCTGATACCCCGCCTGCTGAAGATGCCAGCTCAAGAGGGCGCGCAAGTGAGGATTTCCTTCGACAATCTGAATGCAAACAGCGCCCACGGCGGAGAAATCAGGTATTAAGGTTTACAAATGTTGGTAGCAGGTTAGCAAAACTATCGAGGATGTTTTGTAGTTGCGGCTACGCCAAATCAGCCAATCCCGTTTCCATAGCATCGAGAATTCATTAAAAAGTCATGGATGAATAATACGTCTGCCGAAGCAGAACTGATAAACTATAGTAGTAACGGAACAGCTCAAATCCATGTTGTGAGCTGTTTGAGCGGATCAGATTCGAAAGCATCTAAACCTCACAGGCGCGAGAAATGCGCCAGATGACTGACACCTCAGGTCAGCTGTCAAGGCCAACTGTGTCTAAGCCAGCTCTTTAGAAGCCGGTGATATCGAAGATGGCCTTGACAGCTGACCTGAGGTGTCAGTCATCTGGCGCATTTCTCGCGCCTGTGAGGTTTAGATGCTTTCGAATCTGATCCGCTCAAACAGCTCA
>JBCBOC010000547.1:0-3516 GCA_039821475.1 Cyanobacteria bacterium J06632_22
GGAGCAGACAAAGCCCATCAGGGACAGTGCACCCAAGCTGTAGGAGAGGTAAGCTTCACCGGACCAAACAAAAGCACGACGGACCCAGCCAAAAGGCTTCGTCAGAATGTGCCAAACGCCACCGCCGATGCACAGCAGGCCAACCCAGATATGGCCACCAATGATGTCTTCCATGTTGTCAACACCAACAATCCAACCTTCACCACCGAAGGGAGAGGTTAGGACGTAGCCAAAAATGGTTGCTGGATTCAACGTGGGGTTCGTGATCACACGAACGTCGCCACCACCAGGCGCCCAAGTATCGTAGACACCGCCAAAAGCAGTTGCCTTAAGAACCAGTAAGAAAGCACCACAGCCGAGAAGGATGAGGTGATAACCAATAATGTTGGTCATCTGGTCCTTGTCTTTCCAATCTTGACGGAAGAAGTTGGAGTACTCTTCCAGCGTTTCAGGACCGCGCAGTGCGTGATACACACCACCCAGGCCTAAAACTGCAGAGGAAATCAAGTGAAGTACACCGACTACGAAGTAGGGGAAAGTATCCACAACTTCACCGCCGGGGCCTACGCCCCAACCCAGCGTTGCCAGGTGAGGGAGCAGAATGAAGCCTTGCTCATACAAGGGCTTCTCGGGGACAAAGTGAGAGACCTCAAATAGAGTCATCGCACCAGTCCATAGAACGATAAGACCAGCGTGAGCGACGTGAGCGCCCAGCAGCTTACCGGACAGGTCGATTAGACGGGCATTACCAGACCACCAGGCAAAGCCGGTGGTTTCTTGGTCGCGACCGCCCACATAGTTACTAGAGAGCGTTACCACGTGGCAGTACCTCTTCGGGGAATACAAACTTCTCGTGAGGCTGGTCCTGAGGAGCCAACCATGCGCGCAGACCTTCGTTCAATAGAATGTTCTTGGTGTAGAACGTCTCGAACTCAGGGTCTTCTGCTGCGCGGATTTCCTGCGATACAAAGTCGTACGCACGCAGGTTCAGCGCTAGACCGACGATGCCTACGGAGCTCATCCATAGACCCATCACCGGCACAAACAGCATGAAAAAGTGCAGCCAGCGCTTGTTGGAAAACGCAATACCGAAAATCTGTGACCAGAATCGGTTGGCTGTCACCATTGAGTACGTCTCTTCTGCCTGGGTCGGCTCAAACGCGCGGAATGTGTTCGCGTTCTCGCCGTCCTGGAACAGCGTGTTCTCTACCGTTGCACCGTGAATCGCACACAGCAGTGCGCCACCCAGAATGCCCGCTACGCCCATCATGTGGAACGGGTTCAGCGTCCAGTTGTGGAAGCCTTGCAGGAACAGTAGGAAACGGAAAATTGCCGCTACGCCGAAGCTCGGGGCAAAGAACCAGCTCGACTGGCCCAAGGGGTACATCAGGAAGACCGATACAAATACCGCAATCGGACCGCTAAAGGCGATTGCGTTGTACGGACGGATGCCCACCAGACGAGCAATCTCGAACTGACGCAGCATGAAGCCAATCAGACCGAACGCACCGTGCAGAGCAACAAAGCTCCACAGGCCGCCAATCTGGCACCAGCGCACGAAGTTGCCCTGGGCTTCCGGGCCCCACAGCAGCAGCAGGGAGTGGCCCATGCTGTCGGCCGGTGTGGATACCGCTACGGTCAGGAAGTTAGCACCTTCCAGGTAGGAAGACGCTAGGCCGTGGGTGTACCACGACGTTACAAAGGTCGTGCCAGTCAGCCAGCCACCAATCGCCATGAAGGCGCATGGGAATAGCAGGATGCCGGACCAGCCGACGAATACGAATCTGTCGCGCTTCAGCCAGTCGTCGAGGATGTCGAACCATCCTCGCTGCGACTGCTGGCGACCCATTGCGATAGTCATTGGGTGCGAGTTCTCCAATCAGAGTCATCAAAACGAGCTGTCCACCTAAAGCAAATCAGACCCTTAAAGAATCGATGCTTAGACTGAAGCAGCTCTACAAACCAGTTGGTGTCTAGTTTGACATCAACGGCCAGGGTTAAAGTAGGCGTCGTTACTCCGCTCTGATGTATGGATCTAATGCAGCAAGCATCGTTAACGAAAAACCGTTAACAGAGTGATGCAGAATTATGAGCAGGAGTTTACCTAACTTTACCTTAATTATTATTATAGGGAGATTATCTAAGAAAGTCGAATTCTACAGATTTAATCAAGGCTCTAGGCTGAGATAGACCTGCGTTTGTGATGTGCCCTCGAACTTGCTCAGGGCCTGACGCGTTATGCCCCTGTCTCACGAGACGGTGGACAGATCTACGACAGGGGTGATTTTTTGCCATACTGGTTTCTGCCCATCGTTTGCGATCGCACAAAACACATATGTATATAGTCGAACTCACGCTGAAGCATACCGCCCTGCCGATGACGGTTCAGAAGAAATCGGAAGAGGATGCCACTGCAGCGTATAACTCGGCACTGGACGCGCTGAATACAGGGAAGCCCGTCATTCTAGAGCTAACCTGCGAAAAGCAGGAGGGCAAGCGAATTTCGGTGCTTGTCAGTGAACTGGCCGCCGTACAGGTTTATGAAAAATCCGGTAGCGCGTCCTCTTCGGGCCGCTCCCCTGGCTTCTTTGCGCTGACGGCTGAGTAGCGTCGTGCCAGACCTCCAGGCAGTGTCAACTGCCATCCATGTCGAAGACCTGAGCTTTTGCTGGCCTTCGGGAGCAGTGGTTTTGGACCACTGCTCACTGTCGGTGGCACCGGGGGAGTTTTGCATGCTGTTGGGCACCAATGGCAGCGGCAAATCCACTCTGTTACGCCTGCTCTCGGGTCTGCTGGCCTGTCAGCAGGGTCAGATTGACATGGAACGTCCCGTCGGGTTCGTGTTTCAAAACCCAGATCACCAACTGGTAATGCCCACAGTAGGTGCCGATGTTGCCTTTGGGCTAGTTAAGGAAAACCTCCCCTACGCAGAGGTGCGACGGCGAGTCGCCGATGCGCTGTCCCAGGTGAACTTACTGCATTTGCAGCGACGACCGATCTACGCCTTGAGCGGCGGTCAAAAGCAGCGAGTTGCGATCGCAGGGGCATTGGCCCAGCATTGCCGGGTGCTCTTGCTCGATGAACCGACGGCCTTACTAGACCCCGACAGCCAGATCGACCTCGTGGCTCAGGTGCGAGATCTCGTTAAGGAGCAAGGGCTAACGGCGCTATGGGTGACCCATCGACTGGCAGAACTGGACTATTGCGATCGCGCCTTTTTATTGCACGGTGGCCAGGTTGTCGCCGCCGGTAGCCCTGCCGAAATAAAGCCTCGACTTAAGCAGCATTACGAGCAATAGGCGCCCAATTTGGCGCAAATCGTCCATTGGCAACTTGCCACGACGGGTGCAGACACTACACTGGAAGGGTATCGCCTGTACTATTGCTCGATGCCCAAGCCATGAAGCCGTCATCTCCTCAAGCCATTTTGCTCGTCGATGGGTATAACATCGTCGGTGCTTGGCCTGAGCTGATGGGTCTCCGAGACAACGAAAGCTTATCGGCAGCTCGCGAGCA
>JBCBOC010000265.1:0-5838 GCA_039821475.1 Cyanobacteria bacterium J06632_22
AAAACGTCCCTCCATGCGAAAAGATTCACGATAGGCCATGGGCGGTGAGTTCTCTATCTGAAGTGGATATCTAACTGGGAGCCATTCTAGCCCATGTCCCTATATTAATGAGAAAATGTCTCACATCGCTCAGAAGGATTTAAACATGACCGCGGTTCTGAGACGCTCTTGTTGGAGCGGACGCTGATTTTTAAGCTTGAGCTATGGTGAGGGGGTCGGAACGTCAAAATACTGAAACGGCGAGGTCAAAAAATACCCGATTTCCTTCTTTTAGATGTTCAAGGGGGCACTGTACGACTTACGACTCACAACTTAAGATACTACGGGATTTATCCTGGGGTTTAGCTTTGACGTGGCACGGCTAGCTTCAGTTCGGTCGGCAGCCTACGGCAAAACTGGCTCAACTTTTTATTGACATTAGTTACCATTTAGATTTGAATGGAACTAGTCGTAAGTAAGGCCTGTTTTAGCGTCTACCTTTCCTAAGGCTGCTACCTTGTCTAGCACCGATGTCTTTGTTCAAAGTCACTATTTTCTAGTCAGGGGAAGCCTGTATCGTTTTGGAGGAATGTTCCAGCCCAATCAGATGCGCCTCATCAAGTCTATCCGATAAGGAAAGCCCTTAAAAAAAGGCCCTCGATTGAGAGCCTTTGAGACATAAGCTTGGTTAAGATTAAACTATCTTGTTTTTTGCTCAACCGTCTAGTTGTTGTTAAGGGTGACCAGGGTGTCTGCTGTCAGGAAGTGGTCTAAATGGTAAGCGCGTTCTTCCGTCTTGAGCAGGATAGTTTCATATAGGTGGCGTGTTGCTCTATCCCCCAGGCTTTCGGCTTGAGCTGCGTTGCGGCGAAGCACCTTGATGATGGACTGTTCGGCAACTAGGTCATGCTCAATCATGGGACGGCAGCGATATATGCCATCGGCTTCGGGTTCAAAGCAGCACAGTTCAGCCAGTTTGCTAAAGCTGGCAGCAGGGACTCCGCCCAGGCCGTTCAGTCGTTCGCCTAGATCGTGAACGTGATCCCGAGTTTGCTCGTAGCCTTCTTGGAAAAACTCATGGAGCTGTAGAAACTCGGCACCTTCGACCACAAAGTGGTGCTTTTGGTACTGAATATACATGGCCTGAAAGCTAGCCAGGGCGACATTAAGACCCTCGCAGATGGGTTCAGTAACTGATTTTTCGAGGGCAATGGGGTTATCTGCAACCTGCCCAAAGGGGGTTACCAGTAAAGATGCATTAGCCATGAAACGATCCTAATTAAGTGTATGGGCGCCACCGGTCTTAATCATCCTGGATTTTGAAATTAACAATGTCTACCTCGAAGCCTTTAGCTTTTGCAAGAAAAGCTGCCGTTTTAGGTGTACTCAGGTTTTCGGTCGTCACCATGTGATAGCGACTAGGAAATAATGCTTTTAATCCGGTGGTGTCAGTACATATTAGCTTATTGAGAAGACAAAAACCCCCGTGGTATAAGGGATATGCTTCCCTTGGTTGGCACGCATTCTCAATAAGGACGTCTGCTTTAACGTTGTTTTGGCGGCATTGGGCAGCCTCTCAAATGCTCTAGCTAAGTTTATGTAATCTCGCTAGCTGCTGTTATTGAAATTAACTTCTACCTATATGTCTATATAAAGTTTGGGTTCGATGACGGCTGTCGTCTCAATTTGTACGATTGCATTCGTCGTGTTGCTAAGGTCAGTTGCTGGTGCTGAGGCCGGTGATGGGGTCGTCCCCGTAACGCAGTTGAATGCTTTGACCAACCCTTCGACTCTTCTGCCCGTTGCGAATTTATGCGAATGGATATGTTGAAAATTGACTGCGCTGATCGCTGGCAAGCCTACTTTCGGCTCTGTGAGCTGGGCATTACCTGTCGCTGTTGTGCTCATCAACCGCTTGAGGTCGACGTTGCTAGTCCTCAAGCCGCTGTGCAAATCTATAGCGTGCTACGACAGTCGAACCACACCCGGTTAGAGCTGGCCGACTGGTTAGAACGCTGCTGGATGTTGACTGCTAAGTAAGGATCTTTTCGTTGGGGTGTGTCGACAGCCACAACCAAAGTCAGGCTACGTTGCCGAAATCCATGAGTATCTATTCCCGCGACTCCGGCGCGAATGCCGCAGGTTTCGTTGTGACTTTTGACTTAGAAAGATGGGAAGGGCTTTCTTTCAGGCTGTTTTAGGTCTGATCGACGGTGATTTGTTGGTACAGCGAACAAATCTTGTGGATGACGTCTTCGGCCGATAGGTCGTCGGTCACCAGTTCAAGGGCATCTTCGGCCTGGCGCAGGGGCGAAATTTCCCGGGTGCTGTCTTTGCGATCGCGATCGGCAATGAGTGTTTCTAGCTCAGCCAGGTCGGGAACGGGCAGTGACTGCGCAACGAGGTCTCGCTGTCGCCGGCGGGCGCGCTCTTGCACGGATGCGGTTAGAAAAATCTTGAGCTCAGCATGGGGAAAGACGTGGGTGCAAATATCGCGACCATCGGCCACGATGCCACCTTGAACGCCGTACTGCTGTTGCTGTTTGACCAAGGCCTCGCGCACGGCACTCTGTGCGGCAATGGTTGATACCTGGGCCGTTACCTCAGGCGTGCGAATCGCCTGGGTGACCGACGCTCCGTTGACCCACACCTCGGGGGGTTGGGGATCGTGGTGGTCCTTGCCTTGGGAGGTTAGCTTGATTTCGCAGGTGGGGAGCAGCTCGGCCACGGCCACCTCATCCGTTGGGTTGATGCCTTGGGACAGCACAAACCAGGTCAGTGCCCGGTACATTGCCCCAGTATCGAGATAGAGCAGCCCAAGCTGGTGGGCAATGCGCCGAGCAACTGTCGATTTACCTGCCCCAGCCGGGCCATCAATGGCAATGATCGGTTGTCGTGTACGCAGCAGAATATTGTCAATCAGACGGGTCGCGCCCAGATGCGCAGCAATCGCTAACATGCCAGTGGTCTCTACAATATTTAAGGGAATCAGTGTGTCTGGATGAACCAGATCGAGATATTCGGTTTGGAGGGCGGGGGCAGTCTGGAGGGCTTCAATCGCCGCCTGTATCAAGGGCTGACGGGATCGCACCCCGGCCTTAAATTTTGCTTTCGCTGCGGAAAGTGCCTGGTAAAGTATAGCCGCTTGCTGCAATTCTGGCTCATTCATGTAGCGATTTCTTGAACTAAGCGCTAGACCCGATTGAGATCGCACAATGGGGCAGCCCACCACCTGTCCGGGCAAGTTCAAATCTTGGACCAGCCGTCGAATAATGGCCAGTTGCTGGGCGTCTTTCTGGCCAAAGTAAGCCCGATGGGGCCGCACTAGGTTCAGCAGCTTGGTGACCACCGTGGCCACCCCTTCAAAATGGCCCGGGCGCGATGCGCCGCAGAGTCGGTTGACCATTTCGGTTGGTGGCACCACCTTAAGGGGCTGAGCGTCTATTGGCTGCGTCTCGGTGCCGTAAAGTCCCGCCGCCGTTGGGGCAAAAATGACATCCACTCCGGCAGCCTCGCATTGGGCCACATCGGCGGCTAGTGTCCGGGGATATCGATCCAAGTCTTCGTTGGGGCCAAACTGGAGTGGATTCACAAAAATGCTGACCACGACGCATGTATTGGCCCGCCGCGCCTGCGAAATCAGGCTCAGGTGCCCCTCGTGCAAAGCCCCCATCGTCGGCACTAGCCCCACCGTGCCCGTTGCCTGTGCCCGCCAGCAGGTCAATCCCTCTACAGTTTTGAGTACGCGCATGGTTATTGTGGCGGCAGGAACAGCAAAAAGCCCTCACAGATTGTAAGGGCTTTTTCCAAGTAATGTGCGGCGGACAGATGCGGCCTCCGCCATGGGTTAAGACTTCAACCCTGTTGAGGGTGAAGGGGGTAGTGCCTTGCCAAAAAAGGCGACCGCTCCAAAGGCGGACGGGATTTAGTTGCCCAGGACTTCAATTTGGACTGGACCCACCCCAGCAGAGCGTAGGCCAATGGCACCCGCTGCCCCTGCGGATAGGTCAATCACGCGACCGCCGCTGAACGGACCCCGGTCATTGATGCGCACAATAACCTGACGGCCATTGTTGAGATTGGTCACCCGCACACGGGTGCCGAAGGGCAGCGTACGGTGCGCTGCGGTCATGGCATTTTGGTTGAAGACCTCACCACTGGCGCTACGGCGGCCATGGAATCCAGGGCCGTACCAAGAGGCTAAGCCACTGGAGACCGAGCGGACAGCTACAGTTTGGGCTGGTGCTGGGGGCGCCGGACGCCCTTCAATCTCGGTAATGGGTTCAACATCACCCAAGAGACGACGTAAACGGTTGGTCACCTGCAATGTATCTTCTGCCAGGTTGCCCGTGGCGTCGGGGAGGGTGATTTGGTCGTTGAGGGAGACGAACGTCTCATCCCCGACCATTACTTCGTACTGCTCTTCGTCCGCATTCCAGCGGGCCGAAATAGTGCTGGCGTCGATTTCAGCCTGATGCATCTGATCGATACGCTCTGCAAAAGTATTGGCTTGCACCGCCGGATCGGCTGCGGTGCCCTCAGCTGCCGTATCGACCTTATCGTCAGTGGCGGCGGCGGTGGACTCAGCCCCCACAAAGGTGAGCAGCGGAATATTTCTGAGGTACAAGGTGGCTGCTTCAGCGTCGTCGAGCTGATGGGCAATCACCTGGACCAGTGAAGGGGTTAAATCGTTGGTTGTAGCCGCAGAGAGCGAGTCGGACGGTGCAGCGGGAGTCTCAGTCGCTTCGGGCTGTAGAGAAGTCTCAGGGGATGGCTCAGAGGCGGATTCGGCAGGGGCCTCTGGCGAAATCAGAGCGGTGTCAAAGGCGGGGTCGGTTTGAGTCTGTGCAGCTGTGGGGCTAGGACTGAGCGCAGGCAGGACTAGCGCTGCGGCCAAACCGGTAAGGAGTTGATATTTCATAGGTCAGAAAGGTTTACCAAAATTGAAGCCGGTACATCGACGCAGAGATTGATCTGAACGGATGGAGTTCACGGTAGTGCGTCGGCAGATAGGCATTGGTCAATTCTTCAGGGTTGAATCTTCAGACGAGTTTTTCACGGACGATGGCTAACCTATCACGAACTGATTTTTGATGTGATCCGCGTTTTTTCGTTGTGATCCCCGTCGTAGCAGCTTCACAGCAAATTCACAAAACAGGTTAAATCGTTGCCTGATAGGTGATTCATCAATTTCAGTAAATTACGGATAGGGGTGTGTCAGTTTTTGAATTGTTATAGCTACCGGCCTGACCGTTACGGAATATTAATTGAACGCAGAGGGTTTTATATGCGATTTTGCGCATATTCGTTTTCAGGAATGAACGAAAATTGATGGGTTATTGACAATTTTGTGAGGCCGGAACGCAAGATCTGTCTTTTTTTGAGGACAAATTGCGATCGCAATCACACTCAACCAGTACAGTTGATGCGTTCCTTCACCCCGCGAAGCCAAAAAAGCGGCCCCCAAACCATGGACTATCGCCAGGCAGGCGTTGACGTTGCAGCCGGACGCGCCTTTGTAGATCGCATTCGTCAAAAGGTTGAAAATACGCGCAGGCCCGAGGTGCTAGGCGGTCTGGGTGGATTTGGCGGATTGTTTCAACTGCCAACGGGCTACCGTGAACCGGTGCTCGTGTCCGGTACCGATGGCGTGGGCACCAAGCTCAAGCTGGCCCACCAAATGAACCGCCATGACACCATCGGCATTGACTTGGTGGCCATGTGCGTCAACGATGTGCTGACCTGCGGTGCCGAACCCCTATTTTTTCTGGACTACTTAGCCACGGGCAAGCTGGCCCCAGCGCAGCTCGCTGACGTAGTTAGCGGGGTGGCGGATGGCTGCCAGCAGGCGGGCTGTGC
>JBCBOC010000659.1:0-2888 GCA_039821475.1 Cyanobacteria bacterium J06632_22
ATAGCTACGGGGGGCAATTTGCTCGCCACGCCCCACTCCCTACTCCTACTCAAGCCGAAATAAACGCCTGCGCCTGCTGTATCGCGGCCTCTAGCTCTGCCCGGCTATTCGCAGACACCTTCAGCTTTTTGCCGTTGCCTTCCACCTCTAGCTCGATGGTTTTGCCCCCGAGCCGATCTTTAAGAAAGTCAAAGGCGTGTTTGGCGTTGGCGGCGCTGACTTCTGCGGTCAAAATGCCTACTAGCATGCCACCTAGGGCTTTATTGCCCTCTGGCGGGTTGGGGTCCATCACCCGGCTGACTTCCACATCGTCCAGGTCGCGCATTTGCGACATCAGCCGTTGGGCTTCTTCTTCCCGTTCTTCATCGTCCAGTTCGGGGTCGTTGAATAAAATGCTGAGCTTAATGTCGTCTGCCATAGTTGGGGGTGGTTGATGAGCCTGGCCTCAATACTATAGCTTTGGGCACTTCGCTTGAGCCGCCGAGTAGGGCCATCCTTTGACACAGTGCGCTTCGTGCCTCGCAATCCGCGAAAAGGTTGAGCCAGATTGCTATATCAGCACCGCCCCCTCCACTGTTCCGATCGGCCCCTGCCTGTGGTGCAGGCGTCTCGCCTGCCCGTCCCGCAATCTAACAAGTCCCCATGTCACTCTGTTCCCGTTCTTTTAGCTCAGGCACGGTGTAATAGTCACCGGGCAAAAATGCCTTACAGTCTTGAAAGTTGGGGTCGGCTTCGACGCAGTTTTTGCCGCACAGCAGCGTCGCGTCTTTGGTCTCCCAGTCGTTAAACCACACACGGCCACCAGGGGTGGCAATGTAGCCGTAGGTTTGGTCGGCGATGTCGCTGGTCAGGTCAGTAACGGAGGGGACTTCGGCATCAGCATCCCAGGAGTGGGCACCGTGGGTGTGGTAAGTGGCCAACAGGGTAAAGTTTCGGGGCTCTGGGTCAATTGCGCAGCCATCGGCGTGGCCAGGGATGGCGGGGGTGGCGACTAGGGTATCGTCGCGGTCGTAGCCAAAGTAACCGCAATATTCGACGCCATCGCGAAAGGAGTCATTTTGAATGGTGTCGAGGTGGGCAACGGCAAATTCGTCTAGGGCATCAAGTTCAGTATCGGAGAGGCTGATGCCGGGTTTGGGGCCCGTGTCAATGACGATAACAGCTATGGTGGTTGTACTTAGGATTCCAGACAGTAAAACCCAATTGAGATGGCGACGGCTCATAGAAAGTCTCAAGAGCATAACGGATAGGCCATCTGTCAACTAGACTGTTATTCTGACAATAGAGACAGCACCCTGCGGTAAAAATGTATGTTAGCGTCACGATACTGCTGCAAAATGTCTGAGTAAGACTGCGATAAGGCTGCCGTCGCCTGCCAATTTTGAGTGCGGCAGGTGTAGTGGTTCCCGTAGGTATATTCCAGCTTAATACGATTTAAAAAGCCCTGTTTAAAGGGACGAAACTTAAACCGAGAGTAGTTCCACTGCTGTATTGGATATATGACAGGCGGATGCTTTAGGGTTAGAAACTTTGTACTAAACGGAAAAGCAACAACTCGTCTACCCAGCAAGGTACCCCAGTAGGCACCATGATAGGAGCTACTAATAATCGTTTTGCCCGACCCCAGAAAGTCAATTACCTCTTCTAGGCTTTGCGTATCGTGGCTCATACAAGGCAAGTTACCCAGCTTGAGCTTAAATTTTCGATGAGAAAAGACCACCACGTCGTGTCGAGGTTCTCTAGGTTTATCAAAGGTAGGGTGCAGGCAACTAGCACAAGGGATCCAGTCATAGTCAAACCCCTGGTCTCGAATGCCCACTAGGTCAAACATAGATAGATATTGCTGGTAGGCGAAGCCGTCCCTAGCAGCGCTTAGCTGAGGGATGAGTGATTTTTCCCCCGACAGGGCATACACCTGCTGCCCCACCCCCCAAGCAATCCAATGCCCCCTGAAGACAGACTTGAGGCTTTCTAAAATCTTGTAGCTACGCAAAAATTGCTTGTATAGCAGCCCACCACCGCCAATAATCAAGTGATACCGTACCTGGTCCGACGTTTTGCGAATCTCATCTAGGGTAATGGAGCCCCCAAAACCACTCTGCGGCACGGAAAACTTAGGATCAATTGACCGTAGATCTAGCGTTTCGACCCGATAGTCAAAGTCAAAGTAAGGAATCGGAGAAGAGGCCAGGTCGCCAATATTTCTAGAATCAACAACGTGGGCATTAACAATAACGTTTTCCATAGGAATTACATGTTTATCCAGAGAGACTAAGTATATCGAAACAACAGAAGCTTATACATATAAAAAACAGAATTCTCTTTTGGGGCGCTCGAACTTGAGCAACCCAAAAGAGAACAATCATTCATTCGCTACCGCGCATTGGTGTTCAGCCTGAAGTTCGCGTTCGAGGACAATTGGCTGCTCAGGATCCGCCGTGCGTTCAGCTACAAAGTACATGTCAATTGTCTGAAGTTCTCCATTGCCCTGCCAAGTGCGACATAGATAGTCACCGTAGTCAGGGTAAAGCTGATTACCGATATTGCGATTTAAGTTGATGAAGTAAGTGCGCCACTGCATATTGCCGTACAGCCGTTGGCGGTCAGCTAAGGTTGGTTTTTCAAAGCTAATTACCTCCCCCAACTGCAAGAGGTTCACTTCGTCACCGTTATCCAGCGTACCAGTCACCACGTGCCAACCGTCATCCCTGGGTGGGGACGGCGCAAAAATGCCCCATCCGCCCTGGTCCAGGCGAAACAGATACCCAGCCCACTCGACACGCTGTAGAGTACGGCTGCGAGTGATGCGCTTCACAGCATTTAAAGTGGGCGTGCTTTGCTCAACAAAAGCCCAGTGATTGGTTATGCCCTGTAAATTCAGAATAAAA
>JBCBOC010000573.1:0-3340 GCA_039821475.1 Cyanobacteria bacterium J06632_22
CAGATGAGCTTGAGGTGACCTTGTCTCCTATGCTCACACCGTTATGGGACGACTTAGAGCGTAATCTGGACCAACTGGTGGAAACTGTGGAGCCCTGGGCTGATGCCGCTGTGGTTAACCTGGGTACCTGGATTGAGCAGGTGACGACGCCTGTTAATCAGGTGGTTGATCCCTGGTTACAGAACCGGACGCGGTGCATCGGTTGTCGGAACTATCACGGTCAAACCTATGGGGATCAGGACCTAATCTGCGCGATTCATCCCTTTGGTCCAGATGCTGATCGGGATGCTTGTCCCGACTATGAGGCCGTGTGGGACGGTGACGGGCAAGACACGTGACGGGCAAGACACTTAGGGGGGTTGCTGTAAACGTGGCCTGTTAAGGTGGGCCTATCGCCGTGTTTTAGGCTGTCAATTCTAGATGACACGACCCTGGGCGTCGGGCAAGCGATACAGCGGATAGAAATGACCTACTGGCCCCTGCCCAGAGCCAATCGGCAAGGCATGTTTGAGCGCTTCGGTCACGTAGGCTTTGGCTTTTTGGGTAGCCGCTAGGGGCGCCTCTCCTAGGGCTAGGTTGGCTGCGATCGCAGCAGAGAGTGTACAGCCAGTGCCGTGGGTATGGGGCGTCTCTACGGTTTCCGTTTGTAGTGTGAGTAGTTGGTTGCCGTCATACCAGACGTCGACGCCCCGTAGTGCATTGGTAAAGCCCCCGCCTTTGACCAGCACAGCCTGGGGGCCTTGGTTAAAGATGTGCTGAGCCGCTGCTTCCATATCCGCGAGGGTGGAAATGTCTTGGCCACTGAGGAGCTGCGCCTCGTAGCGGTTCGGGGTTAGCACTGTCGCCAGGGGCAGCAGGGTACTCCGTAGGGTTGCGATCGCATCGTTATCGATTAACTGTGCTCCCGTGCGAGACACCATCACTGGGTCAATCACCTGCCGTGACAGACCTAAATCTGTAATCGCTGTCGCCACAGCCTGAATAATGGCCGCATTCAGCAGCATGCCTGTCTTGAGAGCCGTGACCCCAATATCTTCAGCGACAGCCTGGATTTGAGCTGTCACAGAGGCAGCGGGCAATGCATCCACCCGTGTGACACCTAGCGTGTTTTGTGCCGTCACACAGGTGAGCGCGCTGGTGCCATGGACGCGATGAAACGAAAATGTGCGCAGGTCAGCCTGAATGCCAGCACCGCCACCGCTGTCCGACCCGGCAATAGTCAAAGCCACGACCGGAGGCTGGAGTTGCTGTGTCATATTTTCCTAGCGGGCATCTTTCTGACGAGACTTCTTAGCGTGAGGGGCGCCGTCTCTGCAAAAACTCAGGAATATCGAGGTTCGGTGCAATGCTGGGCTGATTACTAGCGGGCGCATCGACAGGTTGCTCCGCCGCGGCCGCAGGCGTCGTGCGCTTCAGGGGCGTCACACGGCTTGTCACACCCTGATTAACACTGCCCATATCAGCATTAAAGCCCGTCGCAATTACCGTGATGCGTACTTCGCCTTGCATCCGCTCATCGATAACCGCACCAAAAATAATATTGGCGTTGGGGTCCACCGCTTCGTAAATAATCTCAGCCGCGGCATTGACCTCATGGAGCGTCAGATCGCTGCCACCTGTGATGTTAAAGATGGCACCTGCAGCACCATCAATAGACGTCTCCAGGAGTGGCGATGAGATGGCTGCGATCGCCGCCTCACGCGCGCGCGATTTACCTGAACCAATGCCAATTCCCATGAGGGCAGACCCGGCATCTGCCATGACCGCCCGCACATCAGCAAAGTCTACATTCACCAAACCAGGGATGGTAATAATGTCAGAAATACCTTGAACCCCCTGCCGCAGAATATCATCTGCGTAGCGGAAGGACTCTTGAATAGGGGTTTGCTCTGAAATTACCGATAACAGCTTATCGTTGGGGATCACGATCAGCGTGTCCACGGAGGTCTGAAGGGCGACGATCCCATCCTCCGCCTGAGAGGTACGCCGTCGACCTTCAAAGGTAAAGGGACGCGTCACAACACCTACCGTCAAAGCGCCAGCTTCCTTGGCAACCTCGGCAACGACAGGCGCAGCACCCGTACCCGTGCCACCCCCCATACCGGTCGTGATAAAGACCAGATCAGCCCCTTCAAGGCAGGCTGAAATCTCATCCCTAGATTCTTCTGCAGCCTTCTGACCAATGGCTGGATTGCCGCCAGCGCCTAGGCCTCGCGTCAGCTTGCCACCAATCTGTAGCTGATTTTGAGTGGCCGAGTGGGTCAAGGCCTGGGCATCGGTGTTGAGCGCCCAAAACTCAATGCCCGACAGACCGCTATCAATCATTCGGTTCACGGCATTGCAGCCACCGCCGCCAACGCCAATGACTTTAATTCTTGCTACGCTACCCGGCACAATATCACCGCCTCTCGCCATTTCCGTTGATGGTACAGTCCCACTGCCATTATGGGCTGAGTTCGTCACATTCGTACCAAATCCGGACTCAGCATAAGTATTCGTTTGAGAATTAGTACTATTCATAGGATCGGTTGATAGAGAGAGGGCACCATGGGACCCGTTAAAATGCCCGTTGGATAGGGGAGATAAATCAGGTCCAGGCCCACCGCGATGAGCACCGTTGCTGGCCCCATTACTAGCATTGCTGGCCGAGTAAGGAGATGTCATAGACGCTGCAATTGAGAGCTGTTTAGTCGAGAGCTGCTTACTTTAAAGCCCACAGTATAGTGGCTCGGTAAACATCTGTCTCTATGGCTGCCCGATTTTCAAGAATAATGTTGCAAAAAACATGAAATTGGCAACCTCCCTGAAAAATTAGGCAACGTTTCTAAGCCTCACTCACCTGTCAACCCCGGTAAGTCTGTAGATAATATTCGGGAGCATTGCGGCACTACACACTAGAAGACGAAGAGACTGCGCTTTGAGTCCTTCTCTCGATTGGAACAGCGACCTCTGCAACAATGATTGCCCTGGGGGGATGGCCCTGGGGGAACATTGCCGGGCAAGCACCCTAAGCTCGCTAACATCGGTCATTATGTCCTTATTGGACTGAACATCTGTGACAATCGCTAAATGGCAACGTCTCAGGCCGATGGTCTCGACGGGGTAGCGTCTGAACAGGACGCTTTTAGACGGAGAATGTGCGTGGAAGCAAGATAACGGTAGAGGGTTAGATGAATTAGGCCTGACCCACTTCAAACAGGGAACGGGGATCGTTCAAGACATGTCCTCAAGGTCTAGTTTTCTAATCGTTGAGAAAACTGCTACTCAAAGAAAGGGATGCGGACAGCTGACCTGTGCTCGAATGCTTAGTGTGCCATGCCCATCAGCCCCATTTGCTAAG
>JBCBOC010000128.1:0-7935 GCA_039821475.1 Cyanobacteria bacterium J06632_22
GTTTACTCGACTGAGCTGCCGACCGCCCCAGCTAGACTTTATGGCTTACCAGCAGCGGCAGCCCAGTTCACAAAAGCTGCGCCGCATTCAGCGCACCTGTTCCCAGGACGCCCTTCGAGTCGCTATCCGATGACGCCTAAGCTCTACGACGCCCCCTCGATCCACCAACTGCAGTGGCCCACCACGGAAATGGCCCAGCGGCTAAAGGGCTATTGGCTCACCCTGATGCAGGACGGGACCGAAACCTACATCAGCAACGTTCGTACTCAGCTTTACCTGCTCCATTTAGACGACTTGGTCCTGCCCATTACAGTCAACACTGCGGAATACAACAATTCCTATGTTTGTTCTTTCTATGCCCACTACATTACCTATGCCACCTACGAACTGGCCGCACTCAGACTGCCCGTGGTAGAGCGGCTATTGGCCGTGCTGCTATGGGGGATGGGCCGCCTTCTCCAAGGGGTCAAAATAAACAAGACGGTAATCGTAAATAATTGGCTGTTGTCTACAAACCTTTATCCGGCCATGTCCAAAGAGCAGGTGGTAGCGATAACGCAGCATTTGGTGGGGGCGTTCCCTGACCATGCGATCACATTTCGCTCTATTAATGCCTGCACCACGGGTCCCCTTCAAACCGCACTCCAGAAACAAGGCTATCGCATGGTGGGCAGCCGTCAGGTCTACCTGTATGACCCTGCCCGCCCGCAGCTTACATCTAAGCAAGCAGCCCGCACCGCCAAAAACATTCGCCGTGACCTCAGCCATCTGACAGTCGGCCACCACCGGCGAGTTACTGTTACCGAACTATCCTCAGCCGATGCAGCTAAAATGGCTGACCTGTACACGTCGCTTTATCTCAAACGCTATTGCGACAACAACCCTCAATTTACCCCGGCGTTTGTTGCCCTGGCCCAACAATCAGGCTTTTTAGAGATGATAGCGTTAGAACAAAACGATCGCCTTGAGGGGGTCGCGGGCTTTTATCGCTTAAACGGGATCATGACTGCGCCTCTCCTAGGGTACGACACCCAGCTTCCACAAGACTGTGGCCTATACCGCATCCTCTCGTCCTCACTCACTCAGTTCGCCACAGAACGAGGACTCGTCTCCCATAAGAGTTCTGGCGTAGCCGACTTTAAGCGCAACCGAGGCTTTACCGGCTGGATCGAGTACACCGCCGTCTACGACCGCCACCTACCAGCCTACCGTCGGTTAGGGTGGGGCCTATTGAAGTGCATTGTTGATCGCCTCGCCATTCCTTTAATCAAAAAGTTTCAACTATAAAAACGATGCAGCCTTAGGGGCAGAATTGTCTTAGATTCAAGGGGGCAAGGCAAACGGGCAAGGAAAGTCAATAGGACAAACCCACGCGATCTGGCCTAAGCGAAAGACGATATAGCGTCGACCTTACAGCTGTTTCCCAAGGATCAAAACAATAAATCTCATTGTCTAAAGATAAAGGTTGTATGTAGATAAAGATAGCAACAAGATCGTAGCGCCATAGGCACCGCCCCATGGCCATATAAATCATGCATTCTATCTGTTCTCAAAGGAAGATTCGCATGTTTAACTGGCGACCTAGACTCATTCCCGGCGCTTTTACTCGATTTCACATCTTTGAGAACACGTCGTTTGTTTTCGATTTTAGAGCGATTGATGATCGCAGCCGAGAAGGAGATGGGCTTACCTACAGTATTACCGGCGGCAACGACGCTAACTTATTTGAAATTGACGCGGCAACTGGAGTGCTACGCTTTAAAGCGGCACCAGACTTCGAAAGGCCCCAAGACAGCAACCGTAACAATATTTATAGCGTCCGAGTGCGCGTCACAGACGCCCAGGGAGCCTTTGACGACGATGGCTACACCATTCGTGTCCTCAACCGCAGAGAACCGTTCAATCGTCGTCCCAGACTGATTCCTGGGGCTGGTCGACGGTTCTTCGTCCAAGAAAATACGCCCTTCGTTTTCGACTTTAGGACTTTTGATGATCGTAGCCGAGAAGGGGATGGGATCACCTACAGCATTACCGGCGGCAACGACGCTAACTTATTTGAAATCGATGCGGTCACCGGGGAGCTAAGCTTTAAAGAGGCTCCAGACTTTGAAGCCCCCCAAGATAGTAACCGCAACAATATTTACAGCATTCGCATCCGGGTCACAGATGCCCAAGGCGCATTTGACGATGATGGTTACACGATTCGCGTTCTCGACCAGGTAAACGAGGGGCCACCCGCCGTTGCCATCACCAGTAATGGCGGCGGCGACACAGCCGCGTTGACCCTGGATGAAGGTCAGCAAGTGGTTACCGACCTTGAAGTCAACCTCGGCGACGATAATGTCGTTTACTTTATTAACGATGGCGCAGATCAAGATCTCTTTCGGCTCGATTCGGTGACAGGGGAGCTCTCCTTTATCAACGCCCCCGACTGGGAAAATCCTCAGGATGCCAACGGCGACAATGTTTATGAAGTCAACGTCGTCGCTGCCGGTGCCACCTCTGGTGATAGTCAGTTTCTCACCGTCTCCGTTGCCGATGTCGAAAATCCAGATCCAACCCCAACGGCGCCCTCCCTGGACATTACCAACACCGACAACGTTGTGTTTGTGCAGGAAGGAAAGCGCTACGTTACGGACATCAATATCAACGGCGCAGAAGAAGACGTCATTTACAGTCTCAACGCTGGCGCAGATGCCCACCTGTTCAATATTGACTCCGCCACTGGCGTCCTATCCTTCAAGCAGACACCCGATTGGGAAACTCCGTTAGATGGGAGCACCCAAGGCGCAACACCTTTGGACAACAATTACGAGGTCAATGTTTTAGCTGTCAGAGGAAACGAAGCCGACACCCAGTTTTTGACCATCACCGTCACCGACGTTATTGATGAAACCGCCGCCCCCATTCCGGTTTACCTGCTGGCCGGGCAGTCGAACCTACAGGGAGAGGCAGAGACAGCCAACTTATCGGATCCCAGCCTGCTAGCCCCCTTCCCCCAAAGCCAGATTTGGAATAACACCCAAGGTGCATTTGTGGATCTTGCCCTGGGCTTTGATGGACAAACCCTCAATATGGGGACTGAGTTTGGCTTTGGTCGTCGAGCGGCAAACTTAACCAACGATACGGTCTATTTGGTGAAGTTTGCGCGTGGGGCCACCAGCCTGGCCGAAGACTGGAATCCAGACGGAACGGGCGCACAGTACAACCAGTTCGTACAGACGGTGGACGATGCTCTCACCGGATTGGCCACCAGCGGTGTGGCCTACACCGTAGCCGGATTGGTGTGGCAGCAGGGAGAAAGTGATACCTATGTGAACCAGTCAGCTGTGGCCTACGAAGACAATCTCGCCCACTTTATTGATCGCGTCCGAGAACTGTACGGAGAGACCCTCCCCGTCAGTATTGGTCAGCTCCGCAGCGATTTACCCACCTCCCCCAACAATCTAGCCCTGGTCAGGGCAGCCCAGCAGGCTGTCGCCGACACAACCCTGGGCGTCTCATTGCTGAATACGGACGCGTTGGGCATCGCTAGCGAAGTTCTACGAACGGCACAAAACGACCTCACCCACTACAGCGCGGATGGCCAAATCATTCTAGGACAGGCCCATGCAGAGGCTCTGATTTAGCCCTAATCTAGAACCCCGTGGGAGTCTAACGGCCCCCTCGGGCTCCAGATTAAACTTCACATGCCTGACCCCACAGTGAGCACAGTGGAAAACACACTAAAATAACGCCCCAAAACGCCCCAAAGTGGGTATCTTGGGTATGCCGCTGACTTGGACGGTGCTGTGTCTCGCCTGCTCGACAATCGTTACAAAATCGTCCGTAGCCTAGCCAATGGCGGGTTTGGTGCAACGTTTTTGGCAGCGGATATGCGGCTTCCCAGTGAGCGGCTGTGTGTGGTCAAGCAGCTTAAACTCGACACCACCGACCCCAACCTACAGACGATTGCCAAGGCCCGCTTCACCCGAGAGGCCGTCGTTCTAGAAGAGCTGGGCCATCACCATCGTCAGATTCCTCAACTCTATGCCTATTTTGAAGAAGGCGGAGAGTTTTATCTCGTTCAAGAATATATTGAAGGCCAAACCCTTACCCAACAGATTAAATCTGGTGGGGCTTGGGCCGAGGCACAGGTACATACCCTGCTGCAACAGCTCTTACCGGTACTCACCTACATCCACGGGAAAGGCATCATCCATCGAGATATTAAGCCCGACAATATTATCTTGCAACAGCATGATGGATTGCCTGTACTGATTGACTTTGGCGCAGTCAAAGAGGCGATCAAAACGGGGGTAGTTGCCCCCGGTCAGCCACAACCTTCCGTGATTATTGGCACGACTGGGTTTATGCCGCCAGAGCAAGCCACCGGCCACCCCACCGTGAGCAGCGATTTGTACGCCCTGGGACTCACGGCCATCTATAGCCTGACCGGACGGTTGCCCCAGGAGATTCAAGACAATCCGATGACGGGGGAACTGTACTGGCAGGCCCTAGTGCCCATGTTGTCGGATCGGCTAGCGGCGGTGCTCAATCAGGTGATCCGTCCGATTCCCAAGGATCGATTTTCGTCGGCCCAGGCCATGCAGCGCGCCCTGGGCGCTCCGCCTCAGCCCGCTGCGGCCCGCCAGTCGCCCCCAGTGTTACCAGCCTCCCCAATATCACCGGCTCCCGCCACAGCATCGCCCACACTGCCGCCAGTGAGCCACCAGCCTCCTGCGACAATGGCAACCCGAGTGGTCAGTCCGGCAGCAATCCCGCCGATACCATCGTCCGGCAGCTCACAACCGAGGGCCGCCACGCCGACAGCATCCCCACCTGAAATATCCCCATCGCAAACATCGGAGGCGCCCGCTTCAGGAACCGCAGCGCCCCGTCGTCGAGGCTGTAGCTGGGTGCTGTGGGCCTTGCTCATCGTTGCGATCGCAATCACCAGCGGCACCGTCAGCTTTGCCCTAAAGCGACGGTCTATTCTGTTTTTTTCCGATGGCAACGGCGACGTAGTCGATCCCACCGTATTATCGGTCGATGTGTCCAAGGCCACGGTAGAAGACTTCTACCGATACGTATCGGCAAAAGACATGGATCAGGCCAGGACCCTAACCGGGGGATCGCTGGCGGACCAGCTTGATCCTAACTCGACCTTTTTTCAACAGTTTGACCGGGTATCGGTGGAGCGGTTGACCGTGACCGGTCAAACCGACAGCACCATCGACCTCACCGGCTATAACACCTACTACTACCCGGACGGGACCACCCAAGAGGAAGAACGCACCTTCACGGTGGAGATGGTGGGCGCCGATCCCCTGATTGTTGCCTCCGAGTTCGTGCGGGTGACCCGTTCCAGACAGTAGTCTCCAGAGCATCCGTTAGCCCTCTGCGGGGACCACCAGCAGGGTGAGTCCTTCTCGACCGACGACTCTGACTTTGCGATCGCAATCAATCATGGGTGTCGGTCGATAGAGCTTGGCAGGCCAGTCTGTTGCCTGAAAGCGAACACGACCAGGTTGGTCAGCGGCAATGGCCTTTACCGCCGTACCCAAGCCCTGATGCTCAAAGAAGACAATAGTTTTCGGGAAGCGCATCATCATTAGGCTGTTCCAAACGCAACAGCTTCATCCTCAACAAAACCGCAAAAATCAACAAGTCCCACAACCGTCAGTATAAGCGGACATCCAGCAGACATAGATGTGACTAAAGCCCGATAGCATCGCGGCAGGCCCTACGGAGCCTGCGTTACGGAGATTGGTATAAATCGGGACATCGCCCCTGTCCCTTAACCCTACGGAACTGAAGGTGAAACGATGTGTATCAAATAATGAATGACACCCCTTACTCTGTCCCGAACCTGTGCCATAATGTCCTTAACATAGAAAATTCTTCTATACTCGGCTACAGTTGATACTTTTTGACAACATTTCTAGTGTGCTATGGGCCAGAACAAACCTATAACCAAAGCTCGCGAGCAGCACTAGCCCAGTCACGAAGGACAGTTAATCGTCCCACCCCTGTTGTCCTTGCGGCAAGGACAGCTCTGCATGCCCAAACTAAAGCGTAAGGACCGTTCTCAACAGCTTTAGTGCGTCGTTATAGCAGCCCGGATCCTTAGCGTTAGCATTATTCCCCGCACAGTGACCCGGGCCATAGTCTTCTTCCTTGTAGTTGTTGATTAAGTAGCCTAATGGATTCGCAGCCGCCAAGCTTGCCCGATGCCTTCCTCAAGAAACTGGCCACACGCTACGCACTTTCAGATCTGGAAACCGAAGCCTTTGTTAGCAAGCTAACCCATACCGAACTGCATAACCGTATCATTGCAAAAATGCTGTTCATTTCGCCAGAACGCTTGCGAAACCGAATGACGAGCATTTATCGCAAGTTTGATATTCCAGCCAAGAAAGGGCCGGTCAAGTTCCGACTACTGCTGGCCAAGGTGATGAAAATCTATCAAAAGGAATCACCTGAAAACTACGTCAATGTTGAAAAAGCCGAAACCGATAAGCTTGTCAATGATATCCATCGAAGGATTCGCGACAGCATTGACCGCAGTTGCCGCACCATGCGGGTGCTGGACATCAGTCAGCCGATTTGTGTCGAAGAGATCTATACCGAGGTCAAAATCCTACGTCAGATTAGCAGCAATCGCCACGTCCACATCAGCGACTTAACCACCGATTTATTTGATCCCGTCAAAAGTGAACAGCGGTCTGGACCACGCCAGCCAGGTCTCGACTGCATCATGCAGCATCGTCGGCTGATGATTTTAGGCAAGCCAGGCTCCGGAAAGACAACTTTCCTCAAGTACATTGCCGTCCTCTGCAATCAGCAAAAGCAACTCCCCGACTATCTCCCCTTTTTTATTCAGCTCCGAGACTTTGCAGAGCAGCCGTCACAGATGACTCTGGCCGACTACTTCATGGCAGAGTGCCATAAAAACGATATTGAGGAAATCGACGCCCAGCAGTTGCTCAAGAATTCTAGAATCCTATTTCTATTGGATGGCTTAGATGAAGTGCGCGACTGCGATAAGCGGTTTGTGTCTCGACAGATTCAAGAATTTGCTAAGGAATTTGCCAACGAAGCTCGCCATAACCGCATTATTGTCACTTGCCGTCTAGCCGCACAGGAACGCTTCTTCGAAGGGTTTACAGAGGTCGAAATTGCAGACTTTAGCGAGTCCCAAATTCAATTTTTTGCCCAGAAGTGGTTTGACAGCCACCTGCTGTCAGTCGGTAAAAGCGGTGCCACCGTACAGGAGTTTATGCGCAGCCTCAACCAGCATATTCGCATTCGAGAGCTGGCCAGTAACCCGCTACTGCTGACACTGCTATGTCTAGTTTTCGACGACTCCAAAGGATTCCCGCTTAATCGTTCCGATCTGTACGTACAGAGTCTAGATGTGCTGCTCAAGCGCTGGGATGCCAACCGAGGTATTGTGCGATCGCAAGCTTACGAAAGTCTATCGCTCCGGCGCAAGGAAGACCTGCTCAGCCAAATCGCCTTTGAAACCTTTAGCAATCGCGAGCTATTTTTTAGAAACAATACGGCTGAAAAGATCATCGAAAAATACATTCGTAACCTCCCCCAATCTAGCGATGATCCAGAAACCCTACGCCTCGACAGCCAGGAGGTGCTTAACACCATCGAGATCCAACATGGGCTCCTACTCGCCCGCGCTAGGGGGATCTACTCGTTTTCCCATCTCACCTTTCACGAGTTTTTCACGGCCCGCAAGATTGCCAAAAACTCTGGGCCAGAGGCCCAGCGTCGGGCCCTAACCCACTTGGCCAAGCACCTTAACGATCCCCGCTGGGAAGAGGTCTTTCTGTTAGTGCTCAGTATGCTAGACGAAGCCGATTACCTGTTTGAGCTGATGATTCTGGAACTCAAGCCGCTATTGGGCCGCAGCGATAAGTTCAACCAGCTCTTCACCCA
>JBCBOC010000448.1:0-4214 GCA_039821475.1 Cyanobacteria bacterium J06632_22
ACCAACGCATCGGCACGCTTACCCGTCATCTGAATGGATCGCAGGTCCATCAGTACCAGATGGTTGTCGGTGCCGCCGGACACCACCTTGATGCCACGCTGCTGGAGCTGATCGGCAAGCGCTTGAGCGTTTTCAACCACTTGGACTGCATAGGTTTTGAAGCTGGGCTGTAGCGCCTCACCAAACGCCACTGCCTTGGCTGCAATCACATGCTCCAGTGGTCCCCCCTGGCTACCGGGGAAAACCGCCTTGTCAAACTTTTTGCCTAACTCAGCATCACGGGTCATAATCAGACCGCCCCGTGGACCCCGCAACGTTTTATGGGTCGTCGTGGTCACCACATCGCAATGGGGCAGCGGGCTGGGGTGCACGCCAGCAGCAACTAACCCCGCAATATGGGCAATGTCGGCCATCAGGTAGGCCCCCACCTCATCTGCGATCGCACGAAACTTATCGAAGTGAATAGTGCGGGGATAGGCCGAATAGCCACAAATAATGAGCTTCGGTTTGTGTTCCAGGGCCAGCTCACGAATTTGCGCAAAGTCAAGCTGCTCTGTCTCACGACTCACGCCGTATTGCACCACGTTGAACCATTTGCCAGAGAAGTTTACCGGCGATCCATGGGTGAGGTGCCCCCCGTGGGATAGGTCCATCCCCAAAATGGTATCGCCAGGCGACAGGAGCGCTAAAAACACAGCGAAATTGGCCTGCGCTCCAGCGTGGGGCTGAACGTTGGCATGGGCTGCCCCAAACAGCTGCTTCACCCGGTCAATCGCGAGCTGTTCAGCCTGATCAACAAATTCGCATCCCCCGTAGTACCGCTTATTCGGCAGCCCCTCAGCGTACTTATTCGTCAACACAGACCCCTGGGCAGCCATCACAGCCCGGGACGTAAAATTTTCACTGGCAATCAGCTCCAGATGATCGCGCTGACGCTGTAGTTCTCGCCCCAAAATCACAGCAGCTTCGGGGTCATGCTGGTTCAAAAAGTCAAAATCGGTGGTCATGTTCTGGGTGTCCTTGGGCGCAGTCCGGCCATCAACAATTCAGAGAGCACAATACCCTTAAGGAAAGCGGATCGTGCTTGTCGAAAGGGTTGTAGAAACTGATAAAAACTGGGCATATATCATACCTTGCCCTGAATGCACCCCAACAGAGGATAATAAAAGCATAAGCCGTCTGCCATCAGTATGTTGCATGGCTCACACCGGGGCTAGCCAGCACCAGACCAAGAGGTAAAGACAATATTAAAGAACTGTTGATGATAAGGATTTACACCATTTGCAAAATGTATTTCGAAATGTAACAGTCTTAAACCTATAATTAGAGCTTGGACAAAAGTTTTGTTTGACCTACTGCAGATTGATTGCCTTAGTCTTACTAGACCTATTAAGTTGTCTTCGACTAAGCATTGTCGTTAGCTCAGGTGATAGTGGATATTGAGTCAGGTCCTCAATACTGGATCGGGCCCCTATATCCAGCACTCACATCCCTAGAGCCAGTCCTGGTCACATTTAACCTTTTCCCTGAAGGTTTATCTGTCCCCAAATCGTCTGCAAGTTGTCAGTCCAGATATGGTATGGGCGATTAAGGCGATACCCGGCACGTTAGAGCGTTAGTTGCCCCCTGTTTCTTAAGCGATCTCGAATGCTGACTCAATCCCCACCGACAATCCAATTGATCTCCTTAGAAGAGTCTTACGAGCGCTGCCGTCAGATTACTGCAGAGTATTCTAAGACGTTTTATATGGGCACCCGGCTGATGTCGGAAGCCAAGCAACGCGCCATTTGGGCTATCTATGTTTGGTGTCGCCGCACCGATGAGTTAGTTGACGGTCCCCAAGGGGCCTATACAACCGACGCGACGCTCGACGCTTGGGAACGTCAGTTAGAGGACGTCTTTTCAGGGCACCCTCAAGATGACTATGACGTTGCGATGGTGGATACGCTGGAGCGGTTCTCCCTGGATATTCAGCCCTTCCGCGACATGATTGAGGGCCAGCGGATGGATCTGCGCCGTGCCCGCTACGAAACGTTCGAAGACCTCAAACTGTACTGCTATCGCGTGGCGGGCACGGTTGGATTAATGTCTACCCTGGTCATGGGTGTCGATTCTGACTACAACACGGCCCCTTGGGCCAGAAGTATCCGCACCCCAACCGAAGAAGCCATTGCACTGGGCATTGCCAATCAGCTGACAAATATTTTGCGCGATGTTGGCGAAGATGCTCGACGGGGACGGATTTATCTGCCCCTTGAAGACCTCGCCTTGTTTAACTACACCGAAGACGATCTGATGAACGGTGTCATTGACGAACGGTGGCGCGCCCTCATGCGCTTTCAAATTCAGCGTGCGCGGAAGTTCTACAGAGAAGCAGAGCAAGGTATTAGCGTCCTTAACCCAGATGCCCGCTGGCCCGTCTGGTCAGCCCTGATGCTCTATCGCAAAATCTTGGATGTCATTGCTGAAAACCAATACGACGTCTTCAATCGACGGGCCTTTGTGCCGACGCTCAGGAAGCTGTTGTGCCTCCCTCCGGCACTGTTGAGGGCCCGGGTGCTTTAGCCCGTGGCCACCCAACCCAGTTGCTATCCAACCCACAACGCTTTACATGCCGTTCATTTTGTCGTACATCGGCTAGCTTTCGCCAACCCTATCTCCCGAAGCAATTGCAATATAAACCTGCCACTAGGGGACACAGCATTGCAGTTCATGGCAGGTTCTACACTTGAGGCGCAACCGCATTCGGATGAGGCCCACATTATGTCTTTGCCATATCTCGCGAGTGTCGCATCACCGCTAAATGCTTTGGATGAGCTACAAACTTTGGATTAAAGCTGGCGAATAAGGTTACGCCTACGGTGATTGACGGTGCCAGCACGCACAAAACTCTATATGCCGCGGTCTCTCCCCGTCATCATTGACAGCGTTGACAGGCCACACACGCCATTTCAGCGAGGAGACCGAGGAAAGCTGTTCTGCTGTCCACCTGTAGGTTGGGGCACTTTGCTTGCCCCTTCGAGGGGGCGGTTTTCTTTAGGACAAAGCGAGCCGTGCCCGCAAACCAGCTCAGTCATTTTGCGGATATTAAGCCGTCACCACAAAGGCCCTTTTTTGGGATTTGTTTACGCTGGCGAGCCACTTTGTTTAGGACATTTCTGGCGATCAAGCGCCCAGGATTGGAGCCCATTGGCTCGCAACCGTACACAACTTTATGTGGCGGTTAGCTAGCCAATTCAATCCTCAGCTCATCAGTTCTTGCGCCTGCCCCCCTATCCTGACTGACTGCCAAGCCTGAAGAACTACAGACACCAAAAGGCAGAGCCTATTGCTAAGCTCCGCCTTTAAAGTGAGATGCGTTTACCAACTTACCCAAAACAGACTAACGCTGCACTTGCGTTAGTACGACATCTGCCCATCGACTAGGATGCGGTGGTTTGGGCAGCTAGCATTTCTTTAAGCTTCTCCAAGTCTTGGGCCCAGCGTGGATCGGGCTGAACCGGACCGTTATCAGTGCTAGCAACCACCGTGCCACCAGACTTACGCCCCGGCTTAGCGCGGCGACCGCCATTGGAATCTGACGACGCATCATCACCATCTTTAGAGCGAGGTAGCGCCTTCTCGACTTTGAGTTCGCTATCTTGCAGGGACTGCCCAGTGTACTTTTCAACAAAAGTATCAGCAACTTCGTCGGTTTTCACCGTAACAAAGCCAAAACCGCGACATTTGCCCGTCTTGCGATCGGTAATCAGCTTGATTGAAACGATGCTCTCTTGATCGGCTGAGAACAGGGCTTCAAATTCCTCACGCTGAACATCTTTAGACAGGTTGCCTACATATAATCGAATTGACACTTTTATACCTCTGTATTTGCTTAAACGGGCAGTCTAAAAAAGGCTAGCCGATAGGCTATGGACGACATTGGAAGGGAAAAAACTTCACAAGACAAAAGTTGGGGGAGGAGCTACCTCGACGATGGATTAACGCTAATACTAACTAGCGCAATTGACCTCAAGAGAACATGGGCTAGCAGCAAAAACAGGCAGCAAGAGAGCCAGATACGCCTTTCACTTAACTCATGTCTGCAAGTCTGTATCAATCGCTCAAACAGCCATTATCAAGATGTGATGGGCCGCACAATCAACCGAGCGATAGAAACAGCTTGACTGCTAAGACACCTTTAGATTTAAAGGAGAAGTCTTCTCTGCAGTTCC
>JBCBOC010000525.1:0-3628 GCA_039821475.1 Cyanobacteria bacterium J06632_22
GCGCACCGTGTTGGGCCAAGCGCTTAGGACAGTTCTGGCTGTGAAACCCTTGTTATGGTCGCCAAGTGCTCCGCAACCGCCACAAACGTTTGTGGCGGTTGCTATATCTGAGTTCTTGGAAAAGACGTTGAAAATCCTGCGTGGGGGTCCCTCCGAGTTCCCCCACGCCCCCCTGGGCAGGGCGGGACGCCGCCCTACAACCCTCGTAGTTTTGTTATCGCACCTCGTTCAAAGTAAGGGGCTGTCGGCTGGGTAGGTTGAATTTTGCTGGACCCGAGTCCAGCAAAATTCAAAAGGATGGGTTGCTGCTTCCTGCCTTAGTTCTTCTGGCATGCAAAAGTCTTTTTTCCATTTGCAAAGCTGTTCTGTGGTTCGAATGCTTAAGGGTTTCGTAGGCGAAACCCGCCCGAAAGACCTACACGCAACGCTGGCGAATAGGCAGCAGCTGCTGCCTATTCGCCCGGAGTGGATAGTCTAACGGGCCCGACGGGATTCATAGGCGAAGCCTGCGCGGAGCGCTTACCCGCAAGGCTGGTGAACAGCCAGCAAAAGTTGCGGGTTCGCTCGGAGTTAATGAATTAACGGGCCCGACGGGATTCGTAGGCAAAGCCTGCGCGGAGCGCTTACCCGAAACTTCCAGCGGTAGCTGGGTAAGTTGTGGGTTCGCTCGGAGTTAATGGACTAACGGGCCCGACGGGATTCGAACCCGCAACTTCCGCCGTGACAGGGCGGTGCTCTAACCAATTGAACTACGGGCCCAGCTTACGCTGGGATTCACAGGACACGTTCTGCGTGAGCGCTGTGATTCAGGCGATCTCTATTGTGCTGAGCGGGATGTATTTTGTCAAACCTTTTTCGGCAAAATTTTGGGTGGGCTTATTGAGTGTTTCCCCAGTGGGTTTGGGCGAAGTCTGTGAGCCACTGTTTGACGCGGTAGGTGGCGCGACAGTCGTCTTCGTTGTAACGGAGGATGAGGTCTAAATAGGTGCGATCGCACTCCTTCACCCAGTTGTCGTACCAGCAAATGGACTGGGCCCCGTTGGCGTCTTCATCGCGCCAGTCGAAGCCCATCCAGCGGGCAATGGGCTTGAGGGCATAGCTTTCCACCGGGAGGACGACAGCAGCGGTAACGCGCTGATGGATGTCCACAAAGCGGCTGAGGAGGCCTTCGATATCGATGATGGCGCCGTAGGTTTTAGCCAGGCGGCGTACGGTTTGGGCTTCGTAGGGGCAGAAGTGGTAAATGGGAGCGGTGGGGTATTCGGCCATGACGTACTGAAACTGCTGCCAGGCTCGGGCCTCGTCTTCAGGCTGCTCGGCCACGAGGGGGATAAAGGTTTCGGCACCCGTGGCGGTTTCTACGGCGAGGACACCATGGAGATAGACCAGATTTTTGTCGGGGGCAGCCTCAATGTCGAAATACAGCTCGTAGGCAGCGCTGGGTAAGTCAGCGGGAGCCAAGGGGAAGGGCAGATGGCGCGCGATTGCACCGCCCTGTTGGGTGGCCCGGGCCTGCGTGACCAGCTTGTGGGCGACCTCATGCTCAAACCCTGCGGTGTGGGCCAACTCGGCAGGCGTTAGGGTGGCGATTGAATCCACCGAGGTTAGCCCTAGCGGCTTTAAGCGGCGATAGCGATTCAGGGTAATACCCGGCAGGAGCGAAAGATGCTGCTGGGTGGTCGCAGTCTGATAACAGTGGGGCAGCCATACACACATGTCACAGCGGCTACGACTGATAAACACTTCCGGTGCTTCGTCGCTAGCAAAGGTGTCGTTGCAGGTGGCCAATGCCTCCACTAAGAGCGGCATTTGACGTTGGAGATCGACTCGGTAGCGCTTTTCCTTGAGCATGAGCCAGCCATGTTCCAGCAGCGCGTCCTGATAGGCCGACAGCAGCAACGCATGGAAGGTAACGACCAATTGGTACTCAGGCTTGGGTTTTTTGCCGAGGCGAATGTCAATGGGAATGTAGTGCCCTTCACCGGGGGGCCCGTCGTCAGGCTGCCATAGCAAGAGGTCGGGCTGGCTGACGTAGTACTGCGGGACGGATGTCGCTGAAACAGCGGTCAAGACGCCGTTATAAATACAGGGAACCCGCTGTTCCATGAGAGCCAGCGTTGCTCGAGTGCCCGCCAACCAGTCCCCTCGGGGGTAGTGGGGCTTCTCGTAAGTATCGTAGGACTGCAAAATGCGCTTGCGGTGCATCCTGCTGTCTTGTTTCAACTTCAGCAGGTATTCGCTGGGCTCATGCTGATGTTCGGGATTGCCGTGGCGGTCTAGAAAGGCTCTGCGCTGACACCGCTGAAGCTGAAATAATGTGTCGTCACTGATCCAGCGATGGGATGCATGAAAATCTGTGGGATGCTCAGTCGCTAGTCGGTCAGGCGGCACCAGATTGCCCAGCAAGGCTTCAGGTGCCAAGTCCATATCCCACGCGCTATCCGCAGGGTGGGGACGCTCAGCAACCATGATGCCTCAGCCCCTGAGCATAGCAACTTAAGTGACGGTGCCAGATACAGCGCGTCGCGATATTCAAGCCTGATATAAGTACAGATCAACCCATTACTAGCACGCCTATCCCAGCAATTCAAGGCATTTCTATGATCTGTGGATTGACATCAACGGACGTTGCTCAGCATCCAAATCGATGGAACCGCTGCCGTGAGGTGGACTCAGGGCAACTTCCCTGAAACCTGCCAAATCCATTGGGCAATAGGGATTGCCGGAGCACCATAGGCCGTTTCTATGGCGGGTACGAGATCTCCAGACGGATCCAAAATAAAAATCTGTCTGAACCGCCCTTGCGGAATGGGCGCATGGGCATCGGACAGTAGCTGAAACTGAGTCTTATCGGCGACCAAGTGTCCCAGGGTCTGCATCATCGGTATGGTCAGCGTCTGGGTGGCATTGCCAATCACTAGGGGACGTTCTGAACGGTTGATCTGCTGGGCCACTGCGGGTAGCTCTCCGTTGATGGCCGGGGATTGATTCCACCAGACCATGGCCGGTGACCGAACGGCACAGGAGAAAACACCGCAGGCAATGACAAAGACGGCCGTTAGCTTCCACAGCCTGCGCTTGAACTGGTTTTTGTTGACGCTCAGCTGCTTAGCCAGCAAAAAGGCCATGACCAGGTGCAGCATGATCGTGGCGGGTAGGACGTAGCGGGTGACAAACATTTGCTTACCCAGGAAAAAGTAAGCCAAGAGCAAAGGCAGCGTTGTTGCACTACCGGTACAGAGCACAAAGAGCCAAGCTTCTTTGCGGATAAACCTCTGCAGGTGGTATAGCCCATAGCCCACTAGCCCCAGCAGGGTCAGCGACATCAGCGCGGTCAAAACAGTAAAAGCTAGCCCTAACTGATCCAATATGGTTGGGCTAATGCCCAAGTCAAAAAAGGTGCGACTCATCAGCCCTGTCCATCGCATCAGTAAGCGGGGTACCGATGAGCTTTGGTCCAGCCAGTCCAGTCCTTGACGGGGCGGGTGCCGAAATAGCACGTACAGCCACGGACTGAAGCTCGCCATGGCGGTTAAACTCGCGCCCAGATAGGCCAGCCCTAAGCGGGTGATGCGGCACTTTTCTGCCAATAGGACGTATAGCCCATGGCCCAGCATCACCAGACCAA
>JBCBOC010000496.1:0-3803 GCA_039821475.1 Cyanobacteria bacterium J06632_22
GAGCGCTTTGTGCTTGAGGGAATTGCCCGACTCGGATGCCAAGAAAAGTGACCCAAGCCATACCTATCTGATAGAGCGAGAACACGATGACGACGCGACTTTTGTTTGTCTGTCTCGGAAATATCTGTCGTTCTCCAGCGGCGGAGAATCTTACTCGACATTTGCTGACCCATCGTTCCGGTCCCCTAACAGCGGATACGGTTATTTGTGATTCGGCTGGGACCTCGGGGTACCACGTTGGGGCAACCCCAGATAGTCGTATGCAATACGCTGCAAAGCAGCGTGGACTGACGTTTTCGGGGCGATCGCGACGGTTTGAGGTGGCAGACTTCGACCGCTTTGACTGGATTCTAGCGATGGACCAGAGCAACTATCGCGACATTGTCGCTATGGCCCCCAGCCCAGAAGTTTGCGATCGCGTCCGGTTGATGTGCGATTTTTGCCAGCAGTATAGCGACACCGAGGTACCCGATCCCTACTACGGAGGTGCCGACGGTTTTGACTATGTGTTGGATTTACTGACAGATGCCTGTGACGGATTTTTAGATTTTCTAGCGCAGCAATCCCCCCAAACCTAATGTTGATGACCTCGGCAGGATGCCGCTGTCGCTGGAGACTGGGTACGGTGGGTCGTTGAAGTCGAGTAATGATCGTTACCTTAATTTGTTTGAAATTACGGATATTTCTCCGGTTCTCCTTTTTCTACTCAGAAGACCTAAGTAAGTTCAGGGATATGTAGCTTTGCTCAGCATCGAATTGATACGATGCTGACGGCCTAGCCAGCGTTCGACAGGACGCTTTTGTGCCGCTAGGGCGGCCCATTTGAATCTAGGTCTAAATTTTTGTCGATAGCCTTTATTGGGTGCTGATAGATACTACTGTGCTGCAGGGCTGCTGGTGTCTATTTACCGTTCTACGTAGAAAAACTGAGTCGCAAAATCACCAGCCTGTCTGACAGGAGTGTGGCGGTGGCGATCGGGCTCGGCTTGCTGTACGGGGTTTGAGTTGTAGGTCTAGTACCTTGCTGCGCTGAAGTCGATTTTTGCCTTGATGACACAAAGGGCGAATGGCGCGCTGTCATTCATGCCCCTGGGTGAAGTACGGCACAGCGAAGTGACGTTATAAAGACAGCTATCGATTGGGACCTGGCGCATGGCTGCGGTCCATAACTAAGAATTAAGTATCGTTGCGGCCGAGCACGGGCTGCTGTATCTCGATGTGTTAAGGGGACTGGAGATGTCACTTAAACTGACACTGGCCAATGAGGCTTGGATGCTAAGCGTTTTTGGTGTCGGCCTATGGGGCGCAGTAGCGATACTGCTTTGGCATCGTTGGCAGCAATTGCGCCAACGCCTGGTCTGGCAAGGGCTGTTACCACAGTTGCTCTCTTCCACTGTAGAAATGGAGCCATTGTTGGAGCGGTTGGTGGTATCTGTCCGTGATGTGCTGCGGTGCGATCGCGTTATTTTGTATCGGCTTGACGATGCCTGGAATGGGACCTTCTTGGCCGAATCGTTGGGCGATGGGCTGGAGAGCTGGCTAGAAGAGCCGGTGGCCGAAGATTTGCAGCGGTTAGGGGCCTGGCATAAGGGGCAGCTGTTGAGCGTTACGGCTAAGGCTGATTCGCAGCGACCGCCGCTGTGTTGTGTTAGCAACGTGCCTGCTGAGGGACCCTCGGCCAAGGGCCTGCTCACTGCTGTCGGCGCTAAAGCCTACTGTGCCGTGCCGCTATACAACGGCAGCCAGCTCTGGGGGCTGCTGTTATTCTACGAGCATCGTCGAACACGTCGCTGGCAGGCGCTTGAACGTCAGCAATTGCACTGTCTTGGGCAGCAGCTCAGTCGATTTATCCAGCAGAGCCGCCTACAGGCCCAGCAGCAGCGACAAATCCAAACACTGCAGTCTGAGAAAGCGGCGGCCCTAGCGGCTAACCAGTCCAAGAGTGAGTTTCTGGCCTACATGAGCCATGAGTTACGCACCCCTCTAAATGCCATTCTTGGCTTTACCCAGGTTCTCCAGGGTGAAGCGGCAGAGGCCCTACCACCGGATCAGCGTCAGTCTGTCGACATCATTGGCCGCAGCGGAGAGCACCTATTGCGTCTCGTTAACGACATCTTGGATATGTCCAAGATTGAGGCTGGACAGATGGTGCTCAATGAGCAGAGCTTTGATCTACACCAGTTGCTGGCGACCTTAGAGGATATGTTGCGGCTGCGGGCTGAGGGGAAAGGGATTACCCTGACCTTCGAGTACGCTACGGACACCCCCCAGTACATTCACGCAGACGAGCAAAAACTGCGTCAGATTCTACTGAATCTGTTAGGGAATGCGATTAAGTTTACGCATGATGGTGGGGTCACCTGTCGGGTTTGGGCAGAGTCCTTAGAGCCAGATAGTCAAATGATTAATCCTATCCAGCTCTTTATTGCCGTGGAAGATACTGGGCCAGGCATTGATTCAGAAGAACTCGACACCCTTTTTGAGGCCTTTCACCAAGTGCAGGGGGCCGGTCGCCAGCAGGAGGGGACGGGGCTAGGGCTCACCATTAGTCGTCGCTTTGTTCAGCTCATGGGGGGAAAACTCGGTGTCATTAGTGAGTTGGGGCAGGGGTCTACCTTTACCGCGCGGATTCCTTGTCAGTGGCGAGCGCAGCCGCAGGTCGTCGCCCCGTCAGCACCCGTGGCAACAGCCCCTAACCGTCGATACCGCATGCTAGTGACGGATGATGATGCGACCAGCCGTTTGCTGCTTACCAAGCTCTTTGGGACAGCTGGCCATGAGATTCGGCAGGCTGCTAACGGTCAGGAGGCAGTGAAAATTTGGCATGAATGGAAACCCGATTTGGTATGGATGGATATTCGCATGCCGCTGATGGACGGGTGTGAGGCCACGCGACGGATAAAAACTGCCGATATCGATAATCAAACGATTGTTATTGCGTTGACCGCCAGTGCCTTTGAGGAACAGCGGCAAATGATGTTGGCCTCTGGCTGCAATGACTTTGTGCGCAAGCCCTTTAAGCGTGAGGAATTGCTAAGTAAAATTCAGCAACATTTGGATCCGCCTGCTGTTGCGACGGTCTCGCCTGTCCCGATGACTTTGCCACAGGCGAGTTGAGTAATGATCGTGCCATGTTCACGGCTGTTGAACTGTGATTTTTTCGAGGTAAAGCTGTCATAACAAGTCCATATATTGATCAGACTCTGTTCATGGGTGTGACTCTTCTTGGAGAGCTATAGTGCTTCTTCATCCAGCTTTGTGCCGATGTGGGAAGTCTGAGTGTTGTCTGTTGGGCGGACGCTATAAGTAAAGTGGCGAGCGCTATACAAGGATTGCCATAAGTCGATAACCTTAACTATTTGACGGCATATCATTCCGAGCGTAAGTCGAGGAATCTCTCGATTTATGGCGCTTGCGTCGAGATGCCCTTCGACGGGCTCAGGATCGGCTTGCGGCAAGCCCTTCGGCAAGCTCAGGACGTACCCAGCATGACACGAGCATCGATTTACTTGCGGTCACAGACTTAGCAGAATGGCGAACTGTGCCTCGGAGAAGTCTGTCAAAGATTGACCTCGGCAAAAAGGTGTTAGAGGGCTACGACTGCTTATATTGGCTGTGTTGCTTAAGTATGGCCGCTGCCATAAACCTGGGTAGCGACGGCTGTAAGTGTTGTTCCCTGTGGTCTTGATGGGGAGATATAGCAACCGCCACAAACGTTTGTGCGCGGTTGCGGGCCACTTGGCGACCATACCAAGGGTTTCACAGCCAGAACTGTCCTAAGCGCTTGGCCCAACACGGTGCGC
>JBCBOC010000703.1:0-2591 GCA_039821475.1 Cyanobacteria bacterium J06632_22
AAATTCTAGACTTAAGACACTATCGACTTCGTCGATGAACACCACTAGGTCAGTGTCGAGCTGATTCAAAATGATTTGATCGACAAAGGCCCCCAGGCGCTGCTGAGGCGACAGCAGGTTGTTCTCCTGCCACCATTGCCGAATATTCACCTGGCCTAGCAGGTCCAACTGGCTGACCAGGAGATAGAGCAGACCGGCATACCATTGCTCAACGGTTGTTTTGCGATTCCCGATGGAAGACAGGTCAATAGAAATACAGGTGATGCCCTCGGTTTGCAGCCTGCGCGTCATTTGTACTCGCAGACTGGATTTGCCCACCTGACGGGCATTGAAAATGTAGCAATATTCTCGACAGCGTAAGGCTTTATAGAGCTGCCGATCAGCTTGTCGAACAACGTAGGTCGGGGCGTCCATCGTCAAACACCCACCCACCTGGTAGTCAAAGCTGGAGGTGTCGTCCGCACTACGCAGGAGATCGTTTTCGATCACTAGCTCCGCCTGGGTGGCCTTGAGCAGATCCAACGTTTGAGACAGCTCTTGCGTCCGTGTCGCCACCCGCTGTTCCAAGGTTCTGTTAGATTCCGCTAGGGCATCCCGTGCGCGTTGTAGGGCCGCGTTCTTGTCCGATAAGGCTTGGGTGAATTCGGCTCGCTGCTGCTCAGCCTGCTTGCGCTGGGTAATGTCCTGAAACGCTGCGATTGCATAGGTCACCTCTCCCTGTTCGTTGAAGACTGGCGTGGCCGAGACTTCAAGGGGGATGCACTGTCCATTTTGGTGAATTTCTAGATCATCCACGCGGACTTGCTCACCCTGTAATGCTCTCAATATAGGGAGCTGTTCTGTCGGATAGAGCTGAGCAGAGTGGGCTTGATAAGCCTGATAGACTTCAGCCAGTTGATGCGTCGATACTTCCGGTGCAATCCCCCGACCAAGCAGATGCTGTGCCACTTGATTGGCATAGTAGGGATGGCCTGCTGCATCCATCACAAAGACCCCTACTGGAATGCCTTCCAGTAGCTGTACTAAGCGTTCTTCGCTCTCTCGTAAGGTTGCTTCTGTTTCCCGTCGTCGAATGACTTCCTGCTGCAGATCGGTGTTGAGCCCTTGTAAATTCTCGTACAGTTGCGCATTGGTGAGTGAGATTGCAATTTGAGAAGAAAGTAGGGTGAGCGTTTGTAAGCGCTCGTTGGTAAATGCGCCGGAAGCCAAATTATTTTCTAAATACAACAACCCCAGTAGCTGATTTTGGTTGATGATAGGGGCACAGAGAATTGACTTCGGCTGATGCTCACGGATGTAATCATCTTGCAGAATAGATTCAGAAAAATTATCGGACCCGAGGAGGACCGCCGTTTGTGTGCGAATCACGTAATTCACAATGGAGAGCGGGAGTACGTTGGCGTTAAGCGCGTCAGCCTGCTGAGCCGCAGGGGCTGTAATGCTGCCATCGGCATGGCCAATGGCCCGTATGCCCCAATGGTTGTCCTGGGCAAGGGCCAACACGCCAAGTTGGGCACCGGCATTCTCGAGAACAATATGCATCAGTGTCTGCAACAGTGTCTCTAGGCGAATCTCACTGGCAATCGCTTGGGAGGCCTTCATGATGGTTGACAGATCCAGCTTATTGGCCGTGCTACTGGAGGATGGCGAGAAGGTTGATTGATCGGCCAGAGCCTGTTGGGTTGGCGATAGTGTTGTGGATGCTGGCGTGACTAAAAGCCCGTGATAGCGTTGCTGAAGTACTTGCACTTTTGCCTCAGCGCCCCAGCGTTGGTAGCCGTGGTAGGCGGCCTGGAGATAGCTGCTGGCGATGTTGACCCGCTGCCGTCCTAACCAAAATCGACCGGCTAGCTCGTTGGCCATCGCTTCGTATTGAACAAATCCATGGGATTGTGCTGAGGTGATAGCCTGGTCATAATCGTCAATGGCCTGGCTGGTGTCCCCTGAGAGCCGAGCCATTTCCGCTGAGACCAACAAATACTTGTGGCGATAGTTGGCCTCACAGTTCTCGGCCCATCGTCGTAGCCGGTCAAGGGCCGTCTCTAGGGTCTGCCAGTTTTGGCGCTGGGTGGCTTCGTCCGCCTCTGGATAGCGGGCCAACAACACCAGTGCCTGATAAAACACATGCTCCGCTTCTGTGGGCATACCTGCCGCAAAGGCGATTTTAGCCTCACTCTCAACGCAGGCTGCCAAAGCATCGTCATACTGTTCTGTCAAAATAAAATGTAGTGTTTTTAAGACAGACAGTGAAATCAATCCCGGACCATACTGAAAGGTCTGGAACAACTCGATACAGGTAGGCTCATTAAAGTCTTTTAGATCGGTGATCGTGGTACTGAGTTGGCCGGTGCGATAGGCGTCGCAACCGTAAAGATAGACTTGTATCTGGTGGGCAAAAACATGATTTTGCGTCTTGTGTAAATAGGCTAAATAGCGGCTCAGTTCAGCTTGGAGCGGTTTTAGCTCTGCGCCCATTAAGATCAGCTGTAGACCCAAATGGGTCACAATATAACCCGTGAACACATCTCCGGTTTCAACTGCGACCTGGTAGGCATGGCGCAACAGATCGATGCCCGCACTGAAAGGGTTTC
>JBCBOC010000471.1:0-4009 GCA_039821475.1 Cyanobacteria bacterium J06632_22
CTGGGCGACCATACCCAGGGGTTCACAGCCAGAACTATCCTAAGCGCTTGGCCCAACACGGTGCGCTGGGTTAACCCTGGAAGAAAATACGCCTATTGGGCCATTTTCTTAGAAGCAAAGTGGCGAGCGCTATAACTTTTAGAGCGAAAAATTGCACCGGACTGGCACATAACACCGTATTAATACGGTTCTCAAGAAAAGCACGTTGACATCAACAGATATAGTCTTTTTTCAATAGAGAAACTCTCAGGCATAAGTTGTTCTCTAGTGCGGAATAACCCTATCCGTATTAATCGCCAGAAAAATTTAAATAAACCGATCCCCTTGGGCTAAACGCTTTACTAGAAAGGGGTTTCAGCACTATGGTCAGTTCGTCACAATGCCGCAGATGCTATAGATGCAGACAGATTTATGCGATTTATGCATCTCAAGCCTTTTTATATTGTGAAAGAGTTCTCCAGGAACACTCATTGTCTTGTTGCCTACGCTACGGTTTATGGGGTTGAGCCCATCTCTTTGCTAGCTTCACGTGAGTTTTAGCGAACTGCTATCAGCCTTTTTGTTTCCTTTACCTAGTCTTAGTGGGCAGTCTTTACGGTAAAGGAGGTCAACAGCGTGTAGATCTCATCAGCACGAATAGTCCTGTTATCCCACGCTCCCTTAATCCATTGAGTACCTGAGCGATCGCAATGACCCATCCTGCTTCTCCTGTCCAGCCACCCCGCAGCTTTCTCCGCCGCATCTTGCGTCCTGTCAGTCGCTGGATCGACAGTCTTTCTGTAAAAAATCCCAACCAGGCACGCTACATTGCCCGGACGATCCCAGCCCAGTGCCCCTTCGAGCGAACCCTGAGCCTGTTTGGCCGCACTGTGATGCGTATCCCACCCCTATGTAAGCTCAATCCCCTTTACGAAGAGATTGTGGCCCTGCGATTTCGGGCCCTGTGCTATCTGGCTGATGAATGTGGCGAAGACATCACAGCCTTCATCTAGATCAGCGTTTTAAGTCAATCACAACGGCATTCCACAACGGCAACACGCCACCACTACAGCGGCCCTGTTAACCATTTTGTGGGTGAAAGTATTCATAGATCTGCTGGGCCAGCTGGGGGCCAATCCCAGGGACTTCCGTTAGCTGCTCGGGTTTGGCCTCACGAATGTAATCAATAGAGCGAAAGGTCGCCAGCAGCTGTTTTTGACGATGGTGACCTAGCCCCGGAATTTCGCTTAGCCTGGAGCGGCGCATACGTTCGCTCCGCTTCTTACGGTGAAAGGTAATCGCAAATCTGTGGGCTTCATCCCGTAGACGACGCAATAGCTGAACACCAGGCTGTTCCGCCTCAGTATCCAAAGGGGACGATTCACCGGGCAGAAAAATTTCCTCCCGCTTTTTGGCCAGGCTAACCACGTTTACCGCCGAAAGGAGGTTCATCTGGCGCAGCTGTTCCACCACTGCAGAAAGCTGTCCCTTGCCCCCATCAATCATCACTAGATCGGGCCAGTCTGGGTTGCCGACCCGCTCTCGGCTAGGATCTTCAGCGTACTTACGAAAGCGACGACGAATCACTTCGGCCATACTGGCAAAGTCGTCAGAATGCCCTGCGGTGACGGCAGGATTTTTAATCTTGTAGTGTCGGTAGTGCTGCTTTGCCGGGAGCCCATCCACAAAAACCACCTGGGAGGCCACCGCATCTGAGCCCTGGATATGGGAGATGTCGTAGCCCTCAATCCGCTTGGGCATATCGGGTAAATCCAAAATCTCCGCTAGGTCTTGCTGGGCCTGGGCGTTACGGTCAGCAAAGCGCTGGGTACGCGCCAACTCGTACTGGGCGTTGCGTTCTACCATCTCCACTAACTCAGCCTTGACCTGTCGCTGGGGCACCTCAATGGACACCTTGCGACGCTTACGGCCGCTGAGAAACTCCGCCAGAATATCGGCCTCTGGCAGTTCGTGCTGGACCATCACCTCTGTTGGGATTTCGATGTCATCGACGTTGCCGTAGTGTTCTTCCAAAACGCGCTGGAGAATCTCGCCGGGCATCCCCGATTGGGCGTCGGCCATAAAGCCTAAACGCCCCACTAAGCGACCAGCCCGAATTTGAAAGAGCTGAATGCTGGCATGCTGGTCATCGGTAGCCAGTGCGATCGCATCTCGGGAGATCGTATCGTCTGGCAGCGCCACCTTCTGATGGGCACTCAACTTTTCTAACCCCTGAATCTGATCCCGCAGCCGCGCCGCATGCTCATAGTTGAGCTTTTCAGCCGCCTCCGTCATCTGCTTTTTAAGAATTTTCACCAGCTCATGGCTGCGCCCCTGAAAGACCATGGCCACCTTATGAATGATCTTGTGATAATCCTCAGGGGAAATCAGTTGCTGGCAGACCCCAGGACATTGACCAATGTCGTAATTCAGGCAGGGACGATCCTTGAATAGGGGCTGACGACGCTGCCTCAGGGGAAATACCTTTTTGACAATTTGCAGCGTCCGTCGCAACAGTCCAGCATCCACGTAGGGACCGTAGTAACGGTCTTTGGCATTCTTACGCCGCCTCCGCGTAATAAAAATGCGGGGGTAGTCGTGGGACCAGGTGATGCAAAGGAACGGGTACTTTTTATCGTCCTTCAGCAGCACATTGAAGTGGGGCTGATGCTGCTTGATCAGGTTCGCCTCCAGCGCCAACGCCTCCGCCTCAGTGTCGGTGACAATAAACTCAATTTCGGCCACCTGCGTCACCATGATGCTGATGCGCGGCGTGTGGTGATAGCCATCTCTAAAGTAAGACCGCACCCGGTTACGCAAACTCTTGGACTTACCGATGTAGAGAATCTGATCGGTAGCATCCTTCATGAAATACACCCCAGGCTCTTGGGGAATCTCCTTCAGGCGGGTCTCTAGACGCTCAGGTTGCTTGAGGAGCGTCTGGGGAGAAAAGGTCGCTGTCATATCTGGCGCTTCTGACACAGCAGGGCGGGCATAGCTTGACTTTGGCTCTCAGTTTAACGCCCTTAAACCTTGACCACCCCCAGAACTCGGGTTTTCTAAGAAAACGCTACAGGTTCGCAGTGACCGGCCGTGGAACGGAAACCACACCGAAATGTAACGGCTTCGGATTCTACCCTGCGACAGACATCAGTATGAAGTATGGTTTAAGGTGCTTAAAAACACATCAATTTTCTGCGTACGAACATCAGATCGTCCGCATTGCCAAGTTTTCTGTAGGAGAGTATAAACAGCTACCCGTAAATTTTGTCCATCGTTGCGATTTACCCACCTCTATGTCTATCGATGAATTCGAGATTCGTTACCGTGAATCGATGCGAGAAGTCCTCGACCAGCTTCAATACGCCGTAATGCTCTCAGCCCAACTCCAGGACACTGTCAGCACCATTGGCTCGTCATTGCAAACGCTCAACCATACCACTGAGCAGTTCATCACCCAGCAGCGTGATGCGACTGAATCGGCGCCTGCCCGAAATTAAGCCTCGAAATACTGAGCTGTCGCCAGGTTGACTGAAACACCTGACGGCGGTCGTGGCGCGCCAAGATCAATGCGTTCAGCGCTAAACGCTACGACAGTCAATTGCCGTTCCATGGGACTGGCCAACACCCTTACAGCGCCTTCGGCAGCTACTCGGGCAAGGCAGCTTTGATGGCCTGGTGAAGCTGCTCAGGCTGAATCGGCTTGGTCAGATAGCCCGTCGCCCCCAGGGTCATTGCCTTTTGTCGATCGGATTGAAAGGCATAGCCGCTGACGACCAACACCGGAATAGAACGGAACTGATCGTGCTGCTGCAGCGTTTCCAGAATCGAGAGACCGCTCATGCGCGGTAGCTTGATATCCAGCAAAATGACATGGGGCTGGAACGTTGCGATCGCATCAAGATAATCCGTGCCATCCGCCAGCGGCATCACGGTATACCCACAGTATTTAAGAAAATCGGTAAACAGCACCCGGTTACCGTAGTCGTCTTCGATCAAGAGAATTCGGCTGCCGGTCTGCTCATCAAAC
>JBCBOC010000553.1:0-3478 GCA_039821475.1 Cyanobacteria bacterium J06632_22
AACGTAGTTTCCAGAGAAAAATCGGACAATTACCCGAGTTTCTACGCAAATACACTGGACAAAGGTCTAATATCAACGAAAATTGTTTGAACTAATTTGATATTTCCGGTCACATTTGCGGGCCTGTCAGGGGCGTAACTACGGAAAAATTAGGCTTAACTAAGATTCTTTTGCTGCTTTTAGTGGGCGATGCGGCGCCTCTGCCAACCGATATCCGCAGCGACGGGCTTCTCTGTTGTCGCAATGAACTCTGTGACAGATTAATGCGGGAGCGGAAGGGGTAGGGGTGTGGACTTTAAGATTGGAGCCATAAACTCCTATACAAGTTGGTGACCCATGCCCCCCTCTGTTTCTCCGTCTAATGTTCCATATGCCTATGCTCCCGATTTATCGGCGGACGATTATTTGGTATTGGGGGTCTCGACCTGCTTTGTAAAAGCGGATGGCGAGGTGTATACCGTGAAGGTGTTAGAGCCGATTCCGTCGGCTTACTTGGAGGTTTTATTTAAGGCGGTGCCCACCTCTTACCATGGCGTCCATGCCACTCACCTCGGTGCTGTGCTGACGGCTGAGGGCGCTATGTTGCCCGATATAGACTTAGTCCAAGAGCATGACACCGTGCGACTCTGTGATGACTTTGTCTCCAGAGCCGAAGCGGCGGCGCGGACTTACAAGATGAGATCGCAACTCCAGCAGCGTCTACCCTTGGGGACGACCTATGTATCGCTAAACTTTTCGACGGAAAAGAAACGCTTGCTCAACGAAGCGACAATCGTCAATGACGATGACAACATCAAGCAGCATGCCTACACCCACAAGACCCTGTAGGCTAGTGGGCTTGACCCACGCTGCTTACGGCGATGGGGGCATATAGGCCTATCTCGCAGCAGCGCGACAAAAAAAGCGTCGGGGGTATTTGACCTAGATCAAATACCCCCGACGCCTTTTGAAGTTTCTGAAATTAATGCCCGAGCGTTATTGTCCAATGATAGGACGGTAAACCATCTAGCATGGCTAGCGTGCTGAGCACTAAGCCCAAAGTCAGTTGCTTGGCTTAACGGAAGCCCACGGACGCCTGCCAAACAAACGCCAGCAGCAAAAAGAAGAGCGGTAGCAGGGGCAAAATATCAACCAGCGGACCAAACGCCTGATACGCTTCAGGGAGCTTGGAGAGCAGCAAGACAGCTTCCATCAGAGACCTCTTTCAACACAGATTCACGATTTGATTAATAGCTTAACATGGCTCGATGGCTGACTGAAAGCCCTCTTCTGGGGCAAGCCAACCCTCAAAATCCGCTTGAAAACTGCCCTCAAAAATGGCAGCGCGGATGGTTTGGGTGAAGCGAACGAGTTCGGTGATGTTGTGAATCGAGAGGAGGGTAAAGGCCAGCAGTTCGTGGGCGTGAATCAGGTGGCACAGATAGGCACGAGTAAAGTTTTGGCAGGTGTAGCAGGGACAGCTGTCATCGAGGGGCGTCAGATCGCGGCGGAAACGACTGTTTTTCAGGTTCCAGCGGTCTCCCTTGACTAAGGCCGCGCCATGGCGAGCCAGTCGTGTCGGAATCACGCAGTCGAATAGATCGACGCCCGCCGAAATCGCCTGGGCAATTTCTCGGTAAGTGCCCACACCCATGAGATAGCGAGGTTTGTCTTCTGGTAATAAGGGCGTGGTAGCGCGAACAATTTTTTCGATCAGGGCCGGTGGTTCACCGACGCTTACACCGCCAATGGCATAGCCGGGCAGGTTGAGCTGTGCTAAGGCTTTTGCGGCTTCGGCTCGTAGGTCTAGGTGAACGCCGCCCTGGACAATCCCAAAGAGGGCCTGGTCGGGTCGCTCGTGCGCTGTAATGCAACGTTCTAGCCAGCGATAGGTCCGCGCGGTGGCGGCTTCGACAGCGTCCCGCTCGGCAGGATAAGGCGGGCATTCGTCAAAGGCCATGATCACATCGGCCCCAAGCTGGTTTTGAATTTGAATGGACCGCTCAGGCGATAGCTCAATAATGCGACCATCCCGCGGCGATCGAAATGAAACGCCAGCTTCGCTAATCGTTCGCATCTTGCTCAGGCTAAAGACCTGGAACCCACCCGAGTCTGTGAGCATGGGACCTTTCCATCCCATAAACGAATGCAATCCACCCGCCGCTGCCACGAGCTCTTCCCCGGGTTGCAGATGCAAATGGTAAGTGTTGGCCAACACCATTTGCGCACCAGTCTGCTGCAGTTGCGCCGGGGTAACGGTTTTGACATTGGCAAGGGTGCCAACGGGCATAAACCGCGGCGTTTCTACGGGACCGTGAGGCGTGTAAAAGCAGCCCGCCCTAGCCTGGGTATGGGGGCAGTGTGCCTGGCGCACAAAAGAGAACGTTGAAGGCAAAACGAGAAAGACAAACAGCGTCTTGAATAGTAGCGCAGATGCGGGTGACTATTCTGCGAATCGCTGAGTTTCGAATAGCTGATGGCTGCGCTGCGAAGGTCAGGCGCTAGGCGAGCTGAGAGGGTGAGCTGATCATTCCCGCCCGTAAAAACAGCCCCGTTTACTGATGTGCCCAAGACGATGGGTCCGGTGCGGTTCCAGCGCTTCGGGCGGTCATAGTCCTAGCGACTACTCTGGGAAGTTGTTGTCAGAAAAATTGCTGTTGTTATCGTCGTCGATGCAGGCGTCCCAACGCGCGTTCAGGGCCTCTGTGACCACTGCTTCGAGGGCCGCGGCATTCAGGTTACGGGTCGTTTGCTCCTGTAGCGGATTGGAGAGCGGAATGAGCCGTAGGCAGCGGCAATCTTGTACCAGATCGAAGTAGTTCCCTTCGGTGCTCTGCCCCATTTCTAGGTAATCGAAACTGAGGACATTTAGGTAAAGGCTGTGGTTAGCGACTAGCGTTGCCTGATTCGAGGCTTTGAAGGCTTCAACGACGATGCCTTCTCCCTGTTGGGTAATTTCGCCGTCTTCCCGATGAATGTAACGGACCCGATTCAGGTCGTTGAGCAGCTTTAGCATGTCTGCTTTACTGACAACTAAACCCTGATCAACTAAGCAGGGGGCCGGTAGATCAACATTGCCAACAGGGTAAGCACTCATGGAATTGTCGCAAATGAAGTTGAAGAGACAGCTCTAGTTAGGTGACGAAAGGCGATGAGGCAGACCGCACTCCGGTGATGACATAACACAGATTCAAAACCTGTTAGCTGTTCAAGCCTTACCCTGAACATCCTTTAGATTTTTGGAACCTGGCGTCATCTAACCTCAAGATAGTCGAAGTCACAACCTTTGGAACGTCGAATATCCGGAGAATGTCCGGAAAATTTATCGGACGTTTGGCTACGCTCATTTTGTCAGCTAAACACCGGAATACACTCAGCCAGAATGCGTAAAACGTAAAATTTATCTTAGATTTCTATTCTTTTTATACAGGCTTTACAGGAATGGCCGAGCCGTTGTCAGAATCTTCAGCACCTCAATCTCCAGTTTCTGGATCGTCAG
>JBCBOC010000737.1:0-2431 GCA_039821475.1 Cyanobacteria bacterium J06632_22
CGATGCCGTATGCGAAAAGCTACGGAGTGTACTTGTAGGTTTCATTAATGATTGAGGCATTGCAGCGTGTTGCCCCCCACTAATTTCAAGTCTGAACCTTCGTCAATGTCTGCACCCCTTGTTGCGGATGCATTACTCGGAAATTTAGTGGGAACCTGTGTCGCTGATTTGCCGGTGACGCTGCAGGCGCTTCATCCACTCAATTTCCAGCAGCTGTCTGCCTTCGAGCAGGTCATGCACCAGTTTGGCCACCGGGGGGTTGAGTTTTCTGGTGCGATCGCACTGGTTCCGTCAAATCCCAAGTTTATTAAACAGTCTGGCCAGAAGGTCATCATGTCGGAGAGTCAGGGACAGCGCAAATACCAGATGCAGCTTCGCCTGCAGCCGATGGTGACCCAGATCTGCATCGCAGGTCGCAGCACTCAACCGATTTTGTTAGAGATGCTTGATGCCGGAGGGGACATCGTCGCCGTCCAGAACGGCGTCATGTGTCCATTGCCTGAGTCCTTGCAGCACGACACCAGTCGACTACCGGGTCAGGTGTTTAAGCTCGAACCCCCGCATCACGGCTGCCTACGCCTCACTGCTAAAGCACCCTTTATCATCTCTAGCATCGCGGTTTGAGGTTAGACGCTTGCGCTGCTCACAGGGCGCTGCAGGGCTACGTATCATAAAGTCTTGATAGATAGATAACTTCCCGCTGGCATTGGGTTCCGGTCTCTAGCTACACTGCGGAGGGCCTGCTTCTGCTCGTGCCCATCTGCCAATTGATGACATATCCTCAACTGGATTGAAGCAGTGGTGGCTATCGCTAGACCACCGACCTTATCCCACTTTCTATCAAGACTTACTATGGCAATCGCACCTTCCCCCGCTGACTTTATTGATAAGCCGATTAAGTTTGGTACCGATGGCTGGCGCGGCATGATCGCCGCTGACTTTACCTTCAATCGAGTGGCCAAAGTGGCTGTTTTGGCGGCCTACGTGCTGAAGGACTGTTACGGTGCCCAGACGGGGAGTAATACGGTGATTGTCGGTTTCGATCGGCGCTTTCTCTCGCCTGAGTTTGCTCGGTTAGCGGCTGATACCGTTGCAGCTGCCGGATTTGATGTGATGCTGTCGGATCAGTTTGCGCCAACGCCCGCCTTTAGCTGGGCTGCTAAGGGCCAAAATGCCCTGGGTGCCATTGTGATTACGGCCAGTCATAACCCCGCCGCTTACTCGGGGCTAAAGGTTAAAGGTGCCTTTGGCGGCTCGGTGCCGCCGGATGTGACTAAACAGATCGAAGCGAAGCTCGATCAGGATCTACCGCCAGCCAGTACCCCAGGCCAGGTCGAAACCTTTGACCCCTGGCCCAGTTACTGTGGTGCGTTACAGACCATGGTAGACATCGACGCGATTCGCTCCGCCGTCAAGGCAAAGCGGCTTACCGTGTTTGCGGATGTGATGCATGGCTCCGCTGCCGGTGGACTCGAAAAACTGTTGGGAACGCCTATCAATGAGATTAATGGCGAGGCGGACCCGCTGTTCGAAGGCGGTGCACCGGAGCCGCTGCCGAAGTACACCCCCAAGCTTTACCGCGAAGTGAAGGCCCGTTATCAGCAGGGGGAGCGGGGGCTGACCATTGGCGTAATTTTTGATGGCGATAGCGATCGCATTGCGGGTATGGACGGTAAAGGTAACTTCCTCAGCTCCCAGATTCTGATTCCCATTCTGATCAGCCACTTGAAGCAACGCGGCTTTAGCGGAGAAGTGATTAAAACCATCAGCGGCTCGGTGCAGATGCGCAAGGTTGCTGAGCTGTACGAACTGCCGGTGCATGAGACGGCCATTGGCTATAAGTACATTGCTGACCGCATGCTAGAGGCTGATGTCCTGATCGGCGGCGAAGAGTCCGGCGGCATTGGCTATGGGCACCACATCCCTGAGCGGGATGCATTGCTGTCGGCGCTATACCTCTTAGAGACTGTGGTCCAGCAGCAAAAAGATCTGGGTGAGCTGGATCAAGAACTGAGGGATCGGACGGGCTACGTCAGCGCCTACGACCGCATCGACCTGCCCCTAGCAAATATGGAAGTGCGAGCTAAACTCCTGGCAGAACTCAAGGACAACACGCCCACGGCAGTCGCGGGCAAGGCGATTAGCGATGTGCTGTCGATCGATGGCTATAAGTTCACCCTGGCCGACGGTAGCTGGCTCCTGATTCGCTTCAGCGGCACCGAGCCTGTTCTCCGCCTGTATTCTGAGGGGCCAACGCTAGAGGACGTGCACAAGCACCTGGCCTGGGCACGAGATTGGGCGAACGCGATTCAGTAGGGGCCATTTGCTGGCCGCTGTGCTGGCCTCAAGGGATGCCCATATGTGGTACTCGCCATATATAGCTCTCGCCACTTTGCTTCTAAGAAAATGGCCCAATAGGCGTATTTTCTTC
>JBCBOC010000105.1:0-8696 GCA_039821475.1 Cyanobacteria bacterium J06632_22
AATGACGCCCCGGCCCTGAAACAGGCTGAAATTGGCATCGCCATGGGCATTACCGGCACCGATGTGAGTAAAGAGGCCAGCGATATGGTGCTCCTGGACGATAACTTTGCCTCCATCGTCGCGGCCACCGAAGAGGGCCGCGTGGTCTATGCCAACATTCGTCGGTTTGTAAAGTACATCCTGGGGTCCAACATCGGGGAAGTTTTGACTATCGCCCTATCACCGCTGCTGTTGCCCATCGTAGATGTCCCACTGACGCCCCTACAGATTTTGTGGATGAATCTGGTCACCGATGGCTTACCCGCATTAGCCCTAGCGGTAGAGCCCGGTGGCCCCGATGTTATGAAACGACCACCTCATAACCCCAAAGATGGATTTTTTGCCCAGGGACTAGGGGCTTACATGGTGCGAGTGGGTATTGTATTTGCCATAACCGCTACAGCCCTCATGGTTTGGGCTTACCATTACACCCACCAGCCAGAATATACCGGCAACCCAGAAACCTGGAAAACCATGGTGTTTACCATGCTCTGCCTAGCGCAGATGGGCCATGCACTGTCGGTCCGTTCCAGTCGTCAGTTGGCGATCGAGCGACCCATTCGCCTCAATCCCTTTGTTTTGGGGGCGGTGTTGCTCACCACGGGACTACAGCTTGTGCTGGTTTATGTTGAACCGGTTAGGTCCTTCTTTGGGACAACTTTATTAAGTCCAGCGGAACTGGCGGTTTGCTTTGGCTTTAGTACATTATTATTTGTGTGGCTTGAGTTAGAAAAAGTATTCCTCCGTAGGCTGTAACCCCTAGATTCCATTAACAGATCCCATCAACGGATAACACAATCAACATGGCAGTTCGGGAACCAAAGCACGTCCATCGCACGAATACTGGTGTCTATTCCCGGCGGCCGATCCATCGGTCTAACCGGCGTGAACGCCCCGAAGAACAGTGTCGTTCTCCTCTGCGACTGTCTCCATTGGCGTTGATCCATGGCATCACCAACGCCATGACAGGCGGTGCGGTGCTGCTGGCCCTACTAGCGGGCTTTGCCTTTTGGCGCTCGGGCTCCCAGTTTATGGATGGGCTCAAGCTGATGCTCAATCCGCCACCGCCAGAAGATGTCGTCGATGTGCGATCGGTGGTCGTGCAGCAGGTGCGCGATGCCAGTGAGCTGACAACGGCGGTGTTTGCCATGGAGACAGTGGTGCCAACGGAAAGCGATCGCACCTTTGCTGGCTACACCATCGGCAAAACAAACCTGCTGTACGTGGCCCACGGGGAAGTCCGCGCAGGCATAGACCTCAGTGAACTCACCCCTGAAGATGTGATTGCCACAACCGATGCCGAGGGCAACACCATGCTGCAAATGCAGCTGCCAGCCCCCCGCTTGTTGGACAGTAAAATCGATGTCTCCCGGTCCCAGGTCTATGACTACGACCGAGGCTTTTTAAACTTGGGGCCAGATCGTGCGCCTCAGCTCCAGTCACTGGCACAGCAAACAGCCCTGACCCAGATTGAACAGGCGGCCTGTGAAGAAGGCATTTTAACCATGGCCAGCGACCGGGCGGAGCTGGTCGTCAAACAGCTTTTAGGCAGCGCCGGATACGCTCAGGTCACGGTCACAACCGCTCCCACCAATACCTGCACCATGGCCGCTCCCACCCCTGAGACCCGTCCTAACGCCGCAACCGAATAGTCTCAGGAATATAGTCTCAGGGGTGTGGACTGGGCGCTTGCCTTGGCCACGTCCACCCAAAAAGCTAAAGGTGTCTAATCTAGACTTAGGTTAGGTGTCATGGGTTGAGACGGTTTTGCGCAAGCCAGATTTCCCGCCTGAGGTATACCAATATTGCCAGTCTCCCCCCGCGGCGGTAGACCAGTCTTTGAGGTTAAACGACCCTGTGCCTTCTGGTGTACCGGCAATCCGGTACACCCGCACCGCCTGGCCATGGTTGTCCCATACTAAGGGCCAGCCGGGTTCTAGCTGTTCTGGCAGTGCCGTACCGGGGGACAAGAAATAAGCATCCTGTCCTCGCTGGGTGCCGTTCCCAAACACGCGGGCGATGCCAGTTCGATCAATGGCAACAAAGGCCCCTTCTTCTAAACCAATGGCATAGTTTTCGAGATTGTTGTTATCGCGGTTGATAACCCTGGCTAACAATCCCAACAGGCGACCGTACCGGGCCTCTGGGTTGCGAGGATTAATGCGATCTAAATGGGTATCGGTAATCACCCGAGACAGAAATGGCACCCGAATAAAATCGCTGCGGTGCAAGGTCTCGGTATTGAAATGAAAGGGATCGTTGAGAATTTCTGAGCTTAGGACGCCTTGATGGTCGGGGGCATAGTAATAGCTGCCTAATATCGCCATGCCTGCACTAGTACCAGCTAAGGGAATGCCCTTCTCATTGATGAGATAGTTGATGGCATCTTCTGTCCGGGTGCCCTCCCACCATTCCTGATACCGGTTTTGATCGCCGCCGGCAATAAACAGCGCATCAGCGGCGCGAATGTAGTCTTCGACCTCGCGGCTATCGGCAGCAGCGCGACTGTCGATGGAGAGTTCTGCCGCAGTGTGAACCCTATCACCATAGTTACGGCCAATGAAGTCGGCTTGCCCGCCGACACCACCGGTTCGTAGAACTAAATACCGGCCGCCACAGGCATGGCTTAGGAACCAGCACGTGGCGGCATCCTCTCCAGTTTGCCCCCCCTCTGCACCACCAATTAACAGCGTGGCGGGTTCGGGATGACAGTGATATCTATCGGTAGACTCATAGCAGAGGCGGTATTCAAAATCGTGCTGTTGACCCATCTATTGTCTGGGAATCAGTGACCAAGGTCGAATGGTAACATGCAAACCCGAAGCGATAATGACGGGGTTAATGACACTGAATCCCCCATTACTCATCCCTTCCTGGCAGACATCCATACCTCAATGCCCTCGCAGCCCCATTTACAACGCAACAGCAATGACACGGTGCATTTGGGCTTGTTCTGGGTGGAAGTCAGGAGGGAAACGGGTCAGACGGGGACTGTAGTCGGCTTCAGCCAGGTTTGTTTGTTGGAGTATCGTGTCCCGCAGGTCGGTGCCAATGAGGCTGCTGCCCCGCAGGTCAGCGCCCGCTAAATTGACACCACTGAGGTTGGCATAGCTCAGGTCAATCCCTTTAAGGTCAGCCGCGGTAAGGTTTACTTGGGAGAGCGCCACACTGTTAAAGTCTCGTTCCCCCTGCCGATAGCGTTGGATTAAGTCGGTGGATGAGATCATAGTCCGTGCTCCATTCTGTTGATTATGCTGTTCAGGCTGCCGCCACGGTAGCCGATCAGCGGCGTAGCGTTAGGAACGACAGCCCGTGAGAAGCCTCAAACTATTCGATCGCTAGGGCTGGCGTGTGAGGACTGTGCAGCATTTGGGCTGCATCGGGCTGCTGGCAGGCCACCATGGTTTTAACGTGCTCCATTTCGTCATCGCGGATGGCGACAAACACATCGTAGAGGTTGTCGATTGTAGGGCGACGCTCGGCGATAGGCTGGGCCGTTTGAAATTCGTCGAACATGTACAGGTCACCATCACGGTAGTAGCTGATGGCAATGGCGGGTGCAGGCTGGGCTTTGAGCGCGACGTCATTGGCCTGCAAGAACTTGTCGTAGCTCGCGTAGGCATGTTCTTCGACCTTTTCCATAAAGTGATAAGCCGAGTTAGGGGCAACCACATATAGACCGGCAATAATCCAGTAGTACAGTAGTGCCACGTGTCGGGCCAGGAAGCGATCTACCCAGTAGGTATCCCCTCCGAGTTCTTCCATAATCATGAGGTGGTGCAGCTCATTCCAAGATTCGGCAAAGTGGACCTTGAGCCAGTCAACCTTACGCCACCAGCCTAAGGTTTCATACAGGTGCAGAACCGACAAATAAGAGAAGTAGGGCACCCGGGCCACGGTTTCTAGCACGTAAAATCGAGGGTAGGGGCGGTTACGGTAGACCGTGTTAATGACAAAAACTAGAATTCCAACCAGTAAACGAATCATTGAAAGTCTCCTTTGTTTAGGGGGTTGGGTTTAGGGGGTTGGGAAAAGTTGAAGGCTGCGAGTTGGACGTGGTTTATCAGACTAGAAACTGTTGCAGCTGCACACTGATACTCTGCTGAATTGGAGGGTTTGTTGCAAGGTAGTTTCCCGCGCGTTCTTAGGTTTCCAAAAGTGAAAAATTAAGGTTTCCCTGGGTAAAAAAATGGCTCTACCGGGGGATGGCCGGCTCTTTAAATAAATCTAAACTTTGCGATCGCAATCCCATAACCGCCCAACCCAATCCCCATAATGGGGGCATCGGTCACCGTCCTCCGTTGCCATGCCTAGCACCCGCCTGTCCAGCACACCTGCGCCCAACGCCATTCCCCTCCCCGAAGACTGCCTAAAGACCCAATGCCCTATCCAGTTCGTCTTAGATTTGTTGGGCAGTAAGTGGTCGATCTTGATTTTGCGAGAGCTATGGGATCAAAATCGTCGCACCCACGCACTTCTCAAGGCACTGCCGGGCATTAGTACCAAAACCCTGACCCATCGTCTGCGCGATCTTGAAACCCACGGCCTGGTAGAACGGCGGGTGTATGCCGAGGTACCGCCTCGAGTGGAATACACCCTCACGGCCAAAGGGAAAGAGCTACAGCCTGTCTTTACCGCCCTCTATCAGGTGGGGCGTCAGTGGCTGGAGCAAGAAGTTTGCGATTGCCCCATTAAGGCTGAGCCATCGTGAACCCCCCGAAACCTTGCCCTAAACCTTGACAGGTTTCAACCGGACAGCGGTTTAGGAATGGGTGTCTTCATGACCAGATCCCGCTGTAGCTCGTGACCAAATTGAAAGATATGCTCACCGACAATGCTGAATCCATACTTGCGGTAGAACGCAATTGCCCTGGGATTGTGTTCCCAAGCCCCAAGCCATAGCTGATCTGAGCCAGCAGACGCAGCTACAGATAGAACCTGGGCCATGATCTGATGGGCCACACCACGGCCATGCCAAGCTTTCTCAACGTATAACCGCTGGAGTTCTGAAGGGTGGTTGGCAACAACACAGTCCTTGGGGGCGTGTAATCGAATCTGTGCATAGGCAATCAGCTGACCACTTACCTCAACAAGAAGTGTGACACGGTTAGACGATAAAATCTCCTGTCGTTGAATCTCCATAGCAAAAGTCTTGGCACAATAGAGCGTCATATCCGTTAGGTTATCTGCCGTGGTAAACGTCTCTCGGAAAGTGTGCTCTGCCAAACGGGCTAGCGCCACCGCATCGTCTACCTGTGCGCGTCGAATGGTGATCATAGAGGCTCTAGCGTTATAGCTAAACAACAATAGCGTAAGGTAGCCGTACGTCAAACGCCTAGAGAAAATCTAAAGTATACACTGGCTAGCACTATGCTCAGGACACGCCTGCCCTTCAAATGCCAGGTATTGAGCGCGGTGACCGACCATCGATCACAAACTCCAGGAAAGGGCCTTTGTGGCAACGGCGATATTTTTCACCTTGACTATCACCTTGATTAAACAACTGATAGGTATAGACGATGTCACGGCAGATTAGAGAATATCTGTTATTTGCACCAGTTTTCCCGTAAAAAATCCACCAGACAGGATCTAACCCCAACATCAATGACCGAATTAGAACGTTCAAGTTAAATGCAGAAACGCATAGGAGCCCCGCGGGATAAGCAATTCAGCCCTTACTGGGCATGGCTAATCTTGCAAAGCCAATAGTTTAAGGTGTGCTTTAGATTATCGCCAGTACAGGTTTGTTAACGTAAGGAGCGGACAACAGTAGAGCAGATGGGTGAGGTAAAACTAATGTTGCAAGACTTTCTGCCGCCGCTCAATAGCCATAACTTGCCCTACCCTGATACGATTCATCCGATCGTGGTACATTTTGTGATTGCGATGGTGCTGTTTTCGGTACTGTGTGATGCGATCGCATTTTTCTCTAACAATAGTCGCCTCTACGAAGTAGGTTGGTGGAACATGGCCTTTGCCACCATTTCTATTTTTGTTGCGATTATCTTTGGGCAAATTGAAGCAGGCTTAGCCACCCCCTATGCAGCTGCCGCTGGGGATCTCAACCTCCATACGTTAATCGGCTGGTCCCTGTCGGGGCTGCTGGCGGTGGTGACTGGCTGGCGCTACATCATTCGGCTCAGAACCCCAGAGTCCTTGCCCAAGGCTTATTTGGGTATGAATGCTGTACTCACACTGATTGTCCTATTTCAGGTTTATCTGGGGGATAAGCTGGTATGGGTTTATGGCCTGCACACTGAAGCCGTGGTCGAAGCTGCCCGGGGAGGACTACTGTAGTGTTCATTGCGGTATGGATGACAGTGCTGGCTAACACTGGGGTCAATGGCTTGCCCTACACGGTGCCAATACATCCCAATCTGGTGCATTTAACTTTGGGGCTGTTTATTGTTGCGATCGCATTTGACATTGTTGCTGCGCTGTTTCCCCTCGAGCGGCCCCTATTTAAGTTTCTGGCCATTCCTGTTGTCAGTTCTAACCTCTACGATGTGGGCTGGTACAACATGATTGCTGCAGCCATCGTGACCTTTTTTACCGTCGCGTTTGGCTTCTACGAAATCCTATTGGCCGAGCCTGACCCAACCCAGCTCAGTCCTTGGGGCCTCAACGCCACCGAAACGATGCTCTGGCATGGTGTTGGCGGGGTGGTGCTACTAGCACTAATTGTCGGGATGACTGTGTGGAGAGGCTTTCAACGCTACCTATGGCGACAGGACCGAGCCCGGCAAGTGCAGTGGAGCTATCTGCTAGTCGGTCTGAGTATTTTTGGGCTGATGTTTGCCCATGGCACGTTAGGGGCTCATTTAGCGGCTGACTTTGGCGTCCATATCAGTGCCGATCGCCTGATTCGCGCTGGCCTTGACCCCAATGTCCAGCTGTAAATCGAGTCCTTGGCTGTCGAGAAAAGAGAATCCGTAGAGAGAATTCGCAATGAATCGACGGACTGTTTTGATCTTAGTCGCACTGGCCGCCGCCAATGCCGTTCTGAGTTTTTGGGTAGGTCAGCAGGCCTACCGTTGGATGCCGCCCCAAGCCACGGCGGAAGCCGTTTTGATCGATAATCTCTTCAGTTTTATGACCACCCTAGGCAGTTTTATTTTCGTTGGGGTGATGGGCACGCTCCTATACTCAATGTTGTTCCAACGAGCGGCTAAGTATGACACCAGTGACGGTCCCCCAATCGAAGGCATTCTTGTCCTAGAGGTGGTCTGGACGGTGATTCCCATTTTTCTGGTGGTTTGGATTGCAGGATTTAGCTATCAGACCTACACCCGCATGGATATTCTCGGCAAGATTGAGTCCCCCCGGGTCGGGAGCCCCACGCTCCCAGCCACCACCGAATCACCCATTGCAGTCCAGGCACGACAATGGGCCTGGGAATTTCACTACCCCGACGCCCAGGTCAGCAGCACCGAACTCCATTTACCCGTTAACCAGCGAGCAAACCTAGTGCTCACGTCTGACGATGTGTTGCACGGGTTCTTTGTCCCGGCCTTTCGGGTCAAGCAAGACGTGGTGCCAGGACGAGCAATTGAGTTTTCCTTTACCCCTATCCGCGAGGGTCGCTATCGCTTGCGAGACTCCGAGTACAGTGGAACCTACTTTGCCGCCAACCAAACCAACGTTGTGGTCGAGTCAGACGCGGATTACCAGCAGTGGCTACAGATGTCCGCAGCGACCCTCCCGGCCCCAGCAGAAAATATCGCCTTAGAAGAGTACCGTCGCACCGAGGCCAATGCAGTTGATCTGGGCTGGGAAACCGTCCAACCCGCCCCTGCTCCCATTGTTAACTTTGCCAGCTCTGACGCCGATCCCCACGAATAACGCAGCATGAGTAACGCCACCCTACCGGTTACGCCGTCCAATCCGCAGCCCCAGCCGGGCGCACCGGATAACTGGCGCAGATTTTTTACCTTTAGCACCGACCATAAGGTCATCGGTATCCAATATATTGTCACCGCCTTTGTCTTCTTTCTCTTTGGCGGCCTGTTGGCCATGATTATGCGGGGCGAGCTGATCACGCCCGATGCCGATCTAGTCGATCGCACGGTCTACAACGGCCTGTTCACCATGCACGGCACCATTATGCTGTTTATGTGGACCTTTCCCATGCTCAACGGGTTGGCCAACTACCTGGTGCCCTTGATGATCGGCGCGCGGGATATGGCCTTTCCCCGGCTTAACGCGGCAGCGTTTTGGCTGGTGCCGGTGTTCGGTGTGATCCTGATTGTGAGCTTTTTTGTGCCGGGTGGCCCCTCCCAATCGGGCTGGTGGGCCTACCCGCCCGTGAGTTTGCAGAACCCCACTGGCAACCTGATTAATGGTCAGGCGCTGTGGATTCTCGCGGTGGCCCTGTCGGGCATTTCTTCCATTATGGGAGCGGTGAACATTGTCACCACTGTTTTTCGCATGCGGGCCCCGGGCATGGGCTGGTTCAAAATGCCTGCTTTGTGCTGGTACAGCACTGGGTCGCCGCCTAAAGCCGGGTTAAAGAAGCTGGTGCCCACGGTCAAGTCCATTAGCAGCATTACCGCACCCGCCGTCAGGGTCGGTAGCCCTACGAGCTGAATCAGCTGGGCCGCCAGTACCGTCCAGCAAAAAGCAGGCATTTTGAACCAGCCCATGCCCGGGGCCCGCAT
>JBCBOC010000466.1:0-4046 GCA_039821475.1 Cyanobacteria bacterium J06632_22
AACACGGTGCGCTGGGTTAACCCTGGAAGAAAATACGCCTATTGGGCCATTTTCTTAGAAGCAAAGTGGCGGTAGCTATATATTTCAAAATGTCGAAGATGGCCGAGGTTAGGATGAGATTCGCCCTAACCATAGGACGTCCCCTCGAATTTGGGCCATTACCTCCCCTGGAAACGGATCGGTTTGGCTCAGGTTTGGCGCACCGGCCAGGGCCACAATCTTTTCGATGTGCTCGAAGCTGGGTTGCCGCTCTAGGGCGAGCCGCAACAGCCGCCGTGCAACCCGCCGTTGTAGTGCTAAGGGCGCCTGCCGGAAGGGATCGCGGTGAATGTGCCAGCCGTCGAGTACGGTCTCCACAACGGTGCTGTAAAGGGCCTGGGTTTGGGTCTGTAGGTAGGCCACATCAGCGGTGAGAATCTCTGCGGTTTGGGCTAGCGCTGTTTCAACATTAGGGTTGAAGTGCGATCGCAAATAGGGCATCAGCTCTTGCCGAATGCGATTACGCCGATAGCGGAGGTCCTGATTGGTCGCGTCTTCCCAAACCGGCAGCGCCAACTGCTGGCAGACGTTCGCAGTCTCTGCTCGGGTGAAACCCAGTAGCGGTCTAGCTAAATCAATATTGGGTGCCGTGGGACTGAGCGGTCGAGTTGGACCGAGGGCTTTGAGCCCGTCTGGGCCGCTGCCGCGCAGCAGGTTGTACACCAGCGTCTCGGCTCGGTCCGTGGTGGTATGTCCGGTCACGACGATAGTGTAGCCGCGCTCTTTGGCCAGAGTCTCAAAGACCCCATAACGCCATTGCCGTGCCGCGGCCTCACTGTTAGGGGGTGTCGTCGCCGTCTCAACATAGCAGGGCAGCTGCCATCGTTTGGCCAACTGCTGGACGTGGCGAGCGTTGGCGGCGGAATCGGGCCGCCAGCGATGGTCACAGTGAACCAGACCCAGTTGCCACCCCCACTTGGACTGCAAATCCAATAGGAGTTTGGCCAAACACAATGAATCCTGTCCCCCCGAAACCGCCACCAGTAGGTGGGCGTTGTGGGGCAGCAGGACAGACTCTCGAAGCGCGGTATGTAGCTTAGCGTGGGCTGGTAGCCACTGAGTTTTACCGCTCATGGGACCGTGAAATAGTGAGTAGTGAGTTGTGAAGTAATGGCCGCCCTATAGCCTTTGGCTAAATCAAGCACTGCGCTTTATTTCACCCCTTCACTATTTCACTATTTCACTGCCCCCACCAACCCTAATTGCTAGCGTTGATAGCCCACTCGTTGCCTTAGTCGGGGTCGATGATGTCATCAACCTTGTCTGCTGCCTGGCCGAATAGGTCACCCACTTTGCCGGTGCCCTGGTCAGCTAGGTTCTCGGCCTCATTCTTGAGGCTGTTGGCTTGGTCCTTCAGGCCGCCGGGCAGGTTATCCGTGAGGTTATCGGCTTGGCGCTTAACGCCATCTACCAGATTGTGGCCCTCGCCCATGACCTTGCCACCCAAATTGCTCATGCCATCTTGGGCTTGGCCGCTCAGTCCAGAAAGACCTTGACGCGCGCGGTCACCTAAGTCACCTGCAGCTGCACCCAGGCCCCCGACCGCGCCGAGGCCGCCTGCCGCAGCGCCCTTAGCGGCATCAAGACCGCCTTGAGCCGTACCCTTGGCAGCGTCAATGCCACCGTGGATGCCACCTTTAGTTGCGTCAATGCCGTCCTGAGCTGCGTCACCAACCTGTTCGGCCATGCCGTGCAGACGACCTTTGAGACCACCGGCGGCATCACCGGCCTGGTTGATGCCACCCTTAGCTGCATCAAGACCGCCTTGCGCGGCACCCGTAACCTTATTTTTCATGCCCCCGAACATGCCCTGAGCGGCGCCGCTGGCACCTGCGATACCCCCCGCAGCGGCAGTCCCCGCATTGTTAAGGGCATCACCGGTACGACCGACAGTGCCATCGACAGCACCCTTTGCTGTATGACCTGCAGCATTGCCAGTTCGTTTGGCCGCCGCCCAGGCTGCCGCCCCGGCACCGCCTGCGATTGCAGCACCACCGGCTGCAGCTTTACCGACGTTCGGCATGTTGACGTTCGGCATGTTGACGTTTGGCATGCCGATGTTGGGGCCTTTCACATTGGGACCTTTCACATTGGGGCCTGTGAGATGGGGACCCTTAACGTTGGGCACGCCCACCTTTGGACCACTCAGGTCAGGGCCAGTCAGGTTGGATCGACCCAGGCCAGCGCCCGTTACGCCAGCACCCGCAGTACCGGCGGTAACGGTGTCGTCAACGACAACAGCATCGTCTTCACGGTTGCGCTTAGACCCCCAGATGACCGCCCCAAGACAAGCAGCCGGAATCGCCAGAAGCCACCAATAGTTGGCCTGAACGTTGCTAACGCCGGGTAGGTTAGCAGCAACATCACCCACGGCACCAGCGGCACCGGCTGCGGCATCACCGGCTGCGTCAGCCGCATTACCCGCTGTTTCGCCTACAGCATCGGCAGCGCCCGCTGCGGCATCACCCACCGCATCGGCGGCATTACCTGCCGTTTCGCCCACGGCACCAGCGGCACCGGCTGCGGCATCACCGGCTGCGTCAGCCGCATTACCCGCTGTTTCGCCCACGGCATCGGCAGCATCACCGGCTGCGTTAGCGGCACCCGCGGCTGTTTCACCGGCGGCATTACCTGCTGCCTGAACGGCATCACCCAGGTTGCGAGTCAGGTCGCCCGCCAGCGCTTGGCCGGGCTCACCAGTGGCGTAGCCCAAGAAAGCCGCTGCAGCGGCAGAAGGCTCACCCTTGTAGACAAACGCAAAGGGCTGCGAGAAAGGATAGCGGGGATCGTCTGGCAACGTCTGGTGCATGGGCAGAACGCGAACGCCCGACAGGTCGCCAACTTCGGAGAAAAGAATGTAGCCAATCCCGTCATTCCCTAGGGCTTCGGCAATGGCTGCTGCGCTGGTGTCACTAACCTGCTCAGCCGTTGCGCCGGTTTCAAAGGGAGCGGCCTGGAACACGGGATAGGGGGCAAGTGCCTTACGGGTATCGCTGATGTTGGGCTGGTCGATAAAGCGGATGGCACCGGCCTCGCCACCGACCTCAGACCAATCGGTCACCTCACCTCGGAAGATCCCAGCGAAATCGCCCCCGGTCAGGCTACTGTCGAAGGCATTACCTTCACTCACAACCATGGCGATCTTAATGCGCTGGTAAGGGACGGCGACCAGTCCCTGGGCTTCTTCTTCAGCGGTGAGGGGGCGACTAATAGCGGCTAGATCGGCGTTACCGGAAATCAGGTCTTGAATCGCTGCCTCAGCACCGACGGCATTGACGGCAACTTCGCTACCGGTATACTCCCCTTCGAAACCTTGCTTCAGCCCTTCGCTGATGGCGGTCATGCTATCGGAGCCGCTACTAATTTTGACAGCGGTGCCCTCCGGAATCGTATCGGGAACGGCAAAGGTGGCCTGGGCGATCGCCGGCGCTAACTTAAGACCTACGATGGGCGCGGTCGAAAACGTTAGCAGTAGGGCTAGAGACAGGGCGGTCCTGGTCTTAAACATTCTTTAGAATTCCTCAGCAATATCAACTCAGCATCAACACGGGACAAAAAGCTCAAAAGGGGCAAAACGATACAGGCATCTGCTAAGACGCTGAATCTGACCACTTTCTGTGGTTAACAGAATAGAAGCCACCTGCGCGAGACCTCGGATTGTTTACGTTTTCTTCCAGGCAGCGCTTATTTAAAGTTATCTTTTCAACAGAATTCTGCCGCAGCGTAATAAAAAATGTCTATCCGTCACCCTGCGGATAAATAGTGCTAAATGCCAGGATTATTGATGAATTTTGTCTTAAAACTAGATACAGTCAAAAATATTCAAAAGCTTGCATGATTTTATCGGTGAGGGGTGTATCTTTTCTGATCCGTGTAACAACTGAGCGGGCGTCCTTCTATAGTGTGTGGAACAGCTTTGTTCTATTGGGTGCTGCTAGTGGGGGTAAGGGTTTATTGGCGGAGCCACCCGTAATGTCGGCTACGTCTGGAATCTGGTCTGGAATCTG
>JBCBOC010000375.1:0-4753 GCA_039821475.1 Cyanobacteria bacterium J06632_22
ATACCGTTGCCCATTGGGATGTTCAGCCAGAATCTGGGCCGCCGTTAGCGACTGAGAGCCCCCTATCGGCGTCAGGTGCACCGCCGTTTTATCCTCAGCCGTGTAGGTCACATCCCCGTTAATCTGATCTAGGTCGTATAGGCCAATGGCAATCTTTTTCCGCTGTCGACCAAAGGTATGGGTGACCTTCTCTTGGAACTGCACCAGCGATGCCAGCGCCGCCTCGTCGAGGGTCACGTTCTCCACGACCAGGGCCCCGATGTAGGGGCGGAGGGGCAAAACCGGGGGGTGCACATGCAGTGTCAAACCCGAGGCCGTCAGCGCGGCCTCCACCGGTCTTGGCGCCCCACCGAAAATATTCATGGCTCGCGTAAAGCCCTCTGCTGCTAGCAAATCCGGCCGTTCTGCGGTCACATCCACCGTCAGTTGGTCGTCCTCAAGGGTAGCCTCCAACCCGTAGTTAAAGGCTCGCTCGACCAACGTTTTCGGCCCAATCGGCGTCAGGCGTTCTAGGTAAGCCAGGGGAAAAGAAACAGTCGGCATAGGTTGCGCAGAATCAAGGGCAGAGGCACCTGTTAGGGCACCGCAAAACAAGCCCCAGGTAAGGGGCGTCGCGATTATCGGTCAAACACCGGCAAAACAATATCCGGGCCAATCAGGTCGGCCAGCGTTTCCACGCCGTAGAGCAGCATCGCCATCCGCTCCAGTCCCAGGCCCCAGGCAATCACACTACGGTCCTCGTAGCCCAAGGGTTCCAGCATTTCGGGTCGAAAAATGCCAGAGTTCCCCACCTCAATATATTTACCGCTGGGTTCATGAAAGGCCAGCACCTCTAGGGAGGGCTCTGTGTAAGGGTTATAGGTGGGTTTAAACTTGAGGTCCGTGAACCCTAACCGATCGTAAAAATATTGCAGATACCCCATCAGGGTACGAATGCTCAACAGTTCGCCCACCACCACGCCTTCAATTTGGTGAAACTCCGCCAAATGGGTGCGATCGCTGGTCTCATTGCGAAAGACCCGGTCAATGGAAAAATACTTACCCGTCTGCCCCTGGAGGTCGTACAACTTACGCGCCGTTGACGCCGTCGTATGGGCCCGCAATAGGGCTCGACTGGCCTCCGATTCAGTCCAGGTATCACCGTAGGCCTGCTCGTGCCGCTGTTTGATGGCCGCCAGTAGGGCTGCATCATCCGGCAACGGTTGGCGCTGGGGCTGTTGTAGATAAAAGGTATCCTGGGCATCCCGCGCTGGATGATCCTGGGGTGTAAACAGCGCATCAAAGTTCCAAAAGGCCGACTCCACAATCGGCCCGGTCATCTCATCAAAGCCCATATTGAGGAAAATCTCCCGCACCTGGCAAATGCAGTCACTCAGACAGGTGGCTTGCCCATAGAGAATATCCGGGACCTCGTCATGAATGTTGTAGGGCTTCAGCTGCACCTCTTGCCAGTCCCCAGACAGCAACAGTTCACTGGTCAGGTTGGTCACCCAGGGCTGCCAGTCTAAAGCCTTCAAACTGGGCTGGATGGTGAGCACATAATCCGTGTCGTTCTTTTGGCCTAAATAGCCCTGGGCCTCCAACCAAGCCAAATGGGGTTCGTCAGGCGACAGCTTCTGTCCGGCCGCAACAGCATCCAGTACGTCCTGACGCTCTAGGTAATCTTTCATCACCCGATCCGTCTGCGACTGAACAATCTTAGTGCCGTTGCGTTCCACCATATCCACCGCATGGGCCGCCTTGAGGGCACCAAACTGGGCACTAAAGTCTTCACCAATGAGTGTTTGCAACGTCCCCACATCGGCAATGCCCCGCAACAGCCTTGCCGCCAGGGCAGCCCCCGGTAGCCGCCCGCTCAGCGCCTCCCCCTTACTGGTCAACGCCCAGACCGCGTTGGCCTTTTCCTGCCATTGGACATACTCATCCAATGCACCGCTCAGCAGAAAGCCCTTGGCAAAGTTAACGTCCAACCCATGGGTCTGACAGTGCGATCGCAAACTCTCGACGCGCTGATAGCCCTGCAAACTTTGTACTAACGCCCGCTGCTTACCCGTAAACTGCTGCGCGTCTGTCATTGAGAGAGGTCTCCAAAGTGAGCGGGGTGAAGCGGAGCACAGCGCCCCCACCTCAGCCAGCATTATATCCACTGCCCCTCGTCAAGCTCCGGTCCCGGACATTTCTTTAGCCACGGTCATACAAGCTGCGATGGGCGCATCGGTCTTCACCGCTTGAAAGTCCAAATGCGTGCGTGTAGCTCGATATCCCGCCGCTCGCAGGGCTGTAATCAGCCCATCCCGCTGGGGAATATCCATTTTGCCGCGCCGTCCAATCTCGCCTAATGGATAGTAATAGGGCGGCATCTCCGCCTCGTCCACCATAATTTGCAGCAGCTTGACACAGGCGGTCCAGCCCCAAAACGCCGCTAGCCCGCCCATTTGTTTCAAAAAGGCCGGGTCGTGGAGCGGCCCCAGCCACATGGGCCCACTCACCACTGGGGGACGCGCCTTAACATAGACCGATAACTTCTCATGGCAAGGACACTTCACCCGCCCCAGCTTCCGCCAAGCGACCGTTTGAAACTGACCACAGCCGTGGCAATAGGCGAGGAAACCATAGTGGCTCGAATCCCAATCCTTCCGAGTGGCTAAGCGCACCATCACCCGATGGATTTGCCCGTTAAAGAGCGAAAACACCGGCTCCACCTGCATCCCTCGGGCAGCCGCCTGCTGGGCCACACCCCCCAATAGCAGCCGCAGCCCCTGCTCATGCACCGCAGGATGGCTGCGGGCATAGGCACTGTACACCTGTAAGCTTTTGTCCGGCGCGTGCCCCCCGGTCGTCCGCCCATCCGTGCTGGTTAAGTACAGCAACCCCCCCATTTTCGTCGCCCATAGCCCCGTCTGCATAAACGGCGTCGGGTTACCAAAGCTATCGATATCGACTAAATCGTAAAAGTCTCGCTGCTGGTAGCAGCTAAAAAAAATCTGATTCGCATCCTGATGGGTGACGCGAAAGCTGCGCGGCTTCATGCCTTGCCCTAGGTTTTCGGCCAGCAACTCCCGCAGGTCGGGGTTACCTTCGTTGGCCCAAACCCAGTCCGCCCCAGCTTCGAGCTGGTAGCGTAGCGATCGCACCCCACACCCAGTCATCGCATCGAGCACCCGCAGTTCTCCCCGCTGCTGCCGGTAGGTCGCCGCGGCCAACACCGCTAGGTCTCTGCCAATCTTGCTCTTAGGTCGATAAAAGGCATTCCCCACCCGAAAGCTGGCCTGCCCCTCGTTGATCCAATCGTTCGCCACCGTCATGGCCGATACCGAACAATCAGCGCATCTACCGCAGCCTGCAGCTCCGCCTGAGCCAAGGTGGTAATCGCAAAGACCTCCTGAACTGATTTGCCTTTGCGGGCAATCAGCTTAAAGCCCCCCGGCGTTGGCACCGACACCCGCAGCCGAAACTTAGGCGCGTTCGACCGGGCCCGCCCAATAACGGCAGGCGTCAGCGTTTGCACCTGGGGGTGCTCCGCCAGCTTCTTGAGAATCGCAATCAGTCCTGGGAGGTGGGTGGAGTGGGTCAGCACTACCCGCCCCGCGGACTGACCAGAGGGGTCGTCTGGAGAAGATTGGGTCATGTTCTATGGCCGGGCGCAACTCGCGCGCAACATCATAATGCCCTAGGCCTGCTCCAAGGGTGCCATGGTCAGGCCTGCTCGCGTCAGCTGCATGTGATACAGTTCCGCCTGCTCCAGGGGGCCGACCCACACAATAGCCTGACCCTCATTATGGATTTTGTTCGCCAGATTCCAGGCCTCATCCGGCGTCATACTCGGGATGTATTTAGTCAACGTCTCGGCCACGTGTTGAAACGTATTGACATCATCATTGAGGACAATAATCTTGTAGTTGGGATAGGGCTTGCGAGTGACCGCCGCCGACCGCTCTTTAACCGCCGCCGGCGACGTGGCAGCCCAACGTGGCTCCAAGCCATACCGTATACCGGCCTGCTCACCCCTTGCCGGCCTCAAACCTCCGCCCTTCGCCCCAGCACCGTCCGCTCGCGCACCGTTCACAATGTCAAAACCCATCACGTCAACATTCATAACGGAACTCGAAACAGCTAAAGGCAACACAGTAGACATAATTTAAGAACGATAACTCAACCGCACCGTTCACATAGGTTAACAAATTGAGCTAGCTTGATTAAGCCTCTATCTCGTTTGTTGAGCCTGCTGACGCCCCCTTACATTCGCTGGCCTCTACAGCGCCTACCCTATGGACTACACCATTGCTTACCGCTGTGCGCTATTGGCCAATGCGGTCTATCAGGATCTGAGCGAGGGGGCGACCTATGCCGTCCTACCAGACGCTCCCACCACCTTTCTCAACAACCCGCAAACTGACACGCAGCTGGCCATTATCACGACCGAGGAGGCCGGCCAATCCGTCGGCTATATCGTGTTTCGCGGCAGTCAGGGCGAAGCCGACTGGCGCATTAACCTGCGGGTACAACAGGAAATGTTTGACCTGGACCAGCCCCCCGCAGCCGTTGAGAACATGGCCCCCGAGGAAATTGCCAAAAAGGTCGAAGAAACCGCCCAAGCAGAGTATCAACAGCAGGTTAAGGCCGTCGCTGCAACCGTCGCTCAGAACAGCGAGCTGACCTATCCCGACGAATATGCGCCGTCCTCACGCCCCGTCAAAATGCACAGTGGCTTTATCCGCGCTTACCTCTCGGTGCGATCGCAAATTCATCAAAG
>JBCBOC010000392.1:0-4647 GCA_039821475.1 Cyanobacteria bacterium J06632_22
ACAAAGGTTTGTGGCGGCTGCTATAAGACACGAAAATGAGTCGAGTGTTTCAAATCCCTTGAAACGCTCGCCTCACTCGATCTATTGCTCTACCTAGCGTTGATCTGGTCTGACGATGGCCCACTTGACTAATGGCCCACTTGACAATGGCCCACTAGCTGCCGGGCAACTCAATGATGCCCCTCAAGACCGCCGTGGCATAGTCATCATCCCACTGAAGAGTGCTCCCAAAATTCATCACACCAAAGTCCTGCGTGCCGTTAAAGTTGTTGGGTTCACCGGGTGCCCAGTTGGTGTAAGTAACGGGCTCTCCATTCACCCATCGAAACTGACCTTCAGTCTGCGTATCGTTCAGCCCAATCCAAAACTTTTGGTTTTCGCCAAAGGTCTGCTTAAGCCAGGTTTCTTCTGCGGCATTATTAATGGTGACCAGGTTCCCCCCTAAGCTTTGAGCCTCCGCTTGAGCCTGGCTCCAGGTCTTAAGGCCATTGGTCAAACGGTATCGCTTACCGTTATAAACAAATTCGTTACCTGGGATTTCGATAATGCCCCGTAAGGCCGAGGTTGAAAAATCATCGTCCCACTGCCGGGTGCCCCCAAAATTCATCACACCAAAGTCCTGATCACCATTAAAGTTGTTGGGCTCGTTAGGGGCCCAGTTGGTATAGGTGACCGGTTCTCCGCTAACCCATTGAAACTGACCTTCGGTCTGAGTATCGTTTAACCCAATCCAAAACTTCTGGTCTTCGCCAAAGGTTTGCTTGAGCCAGGTTTCTTCTGCGGCATTGTTAATGGTAACGAGGTTGCCACCTACACTTTGTGCTTCTGCCTGCGCCTGGGTCCAAGTTTTAGCACTATCGCTCAAACGGTAACTGTTACCGTTGTAGACAAAACCTCCGGGTGGTGTGTTGACCGGGTCCCAACGCAGAATGCGGCCAGAAACCAAATCTACTCCATAGAGTCGTCCATCGGGCCCCATCTTCATATCCACCACGAAGGGAATACCAGAATCAAACACCTGAACGTTTGTGACTTGGCGATTGTTGTCTAGCGTGGCCGCATAGAGTGTGCCGCCGTTAACGTCGCCAAACATAAGGGTATTACTGTTGTAGAAATCTCCTACAGTAATGGCGTTGGCCCGATCCGGTGCGCCATGGGTTCGCGACAAAATTGGGAACACAGCAGGATCGTCACCTGGATTATTTCGATTGCCATTGTTGTAGAACGCAATGGCCTGGGCCAAAGACTGATACCCACCGGTCTGATTCGGGCCTTCAAAGTAGGGCCAACCAAAGTTTGAGCCCGCAGGGCCGGTATTAATTTCCTCAAAACTGTTCCAGCCAACGTCACCAATCACCGGCAAATTTGAGACGGGGTCGAAGGCAAATCGGAATGGATTACGCAGGCCCGAGTAAAACACCTTGGACTGGTTACTGTCGGCATCGCCATCAAAAAACGGATTAGTGGCAATGCCATCCCCCGTAATGGGGTCGATTCGCAGGACCTTACCTGACAAGTTTTGGACATCCTGAACTCTGACGGTGCGCGGGTCCGCAAATGTGTAAGAGGTGCCGTCGCCGTTACTGAGGTACAGGTAGCCGTCAGGACCAAACTCCAGGTCGCCAATAGAATGGGACTCGCTGTCCGTGGCCAAATAATCCCGAACATTCTGATTTTGAATACCAGGGCGATCCGGGTCATTGTCTTGAGTGCCCACATCGATCTGATTGGCGGGCGCCACCACTGTTGTCCCGTTGACAATGCCCGAAGGACGAATCGAAGTATTGCCTGTACTATTGCGGGTGGGTTCGCTGGTGTACTGCCAGTTGCTGTTCGTTCCGGCCAGCACCACCAAGCTATTGGGGTTAGCCACCATCGTACTGGGGTTAACCGTCACCCTAACCACACGGGAGGGGCGGTTACCATTGCCATCGGGTCCCCCTAATCCGGTACGACCGACAGTTTCTGGTGGGTCGTAGGTGTATGCAAGATATACATAAGGCGTGCTGGGAAAGTTGGGGTGAATGGCAAGGCCCAACAACCCCCGGTCTCGTGTCCCATTCACCTGGCTCGACAGGTCAATGAGTGGGGTGGCACGAAGCGTCCCATTACTATCTACAACCCTCACTCGACCTGCTTTTTCGGCGACCAGAAGGTATTGGTCGTCGGGGGTCCAATCCAAGGTTGTGGGTTGAGTGAGTCCAGACACAGCCGTGTTACGGTTTAGCGCACCCAGCTCTAGATCGTTGTCCAGAATGGTGATGGTCGATTGGCTGTTGCTACCCAGGACAGCACCAACAGGATTGCTCAGATTGAGCGTAAAGGCTTCGTTACCCTCGACATCCAAGTCATTCAGAATAGGAATGGTCAGGGTTTGGGTGGTTTGGTTGGGGGCAAAGTTGAGCGTACCGGTCGTGGTCGCGTAGTCGTTGCCCGCAGTCGCAGTACCGTTACTGGTGCTGAAATTAACCGATGCGCTACCGCTCGTATCGCCACTGCGTTGGACGGTAATCGACGCGGTTGAGGTACTCTCTGCCACGTTTAAGGTGGGTTCACTAATGGAGATCGTCGGGGCCGCATCATTATCCACAATGGTAATCAGCTGCGTTCTGGGTGTGCCCAAGCTGCCCGCGCTTGGGTTTTGCAGTCCCACGGCAAAGGTCTCGTTCCCCTCAAAGGCTGTATCATCCAAAATGGGAATCGTGAAAGACTTTTGAGCCTCGCCATCTTCGAAGACAATCTGTCCCGTGTTGGGGCGTCCATTGAACGTCGGTGTCGTGTAGTCTGCGTTAGCTGTGGCAGTGCCAACTTCGTTTGTCGTGTACTCCAAGGTTGCGCGGCCTTGGGTGCCGCCCGACCGTACCACCGACACCGTTGCAACTCCTGCAGCCTCATTCACAAAAATTGTATTACTGTTGGCCAGGGCAAACGTGCTCGGGGAGACTTCTACCACATCGGTAACACTAATGCTAAGGGCCTGAGTATCTTGAGCTCCTTGGGGGTCGCTCACGACCACCGTCACTTCATACTGATTATCGCCATTAGCATCGGCAGGCGTCTCAAAGTCCGGTGCGGTCTTAAAGCTCAGCGCCCCAGTGTTAGGATTAATAGACAACAGACTCAGATCTGGCCCTTCTAGGCTGTAGGTTAGTCCATTTCCTTCGGTATCACCGTCAGGGTCAGTGGCATTAATATTGGTGATTTCAGTGATGTTCTCCTGAATGCTGAGGCTAACGCCGGCACTCCCCCCATTGCTAGTGATAGTTGGTGGTTGGTTCACGGGGCCTGTGGTCAACTGTTGTAGCGACACATTATCCCAATAGGTCGACCCATTGGCTCCGCCTTTCCAAATCCAGGCTGCAGCCTGCATCGCAGTGTTGGGAGCCGTATATTCAAACTGATATTCGGACCAATTGGTGGTGGTTACCTGCTGGGAAAAGCCATCAATAATATTTCCAGCACTATCCAAGAACTCCAGTCCCAAACCACTCCAGCCGGTGCTGCTGGTTTTTGCAAATGCTGTGAATTCGTAGGTCTCTCCTGCGGTAACAGTTACCGCTTGCCGGACACCACTTCCTTCAGCGGTTAATTTAAGCGACTGTATTCCCTCTGCTGCGGTGTCTGTGGCGATTGTTTCCGTCCCACTGAACGTTCCCCAACTGGCAATACCAGACTCAAAACTAGAATTCAGCAGGAGATCCCCCGTCGGCGGGGGCGGGGGCGGCGGTGCTTCACCACTGACCCCAAAATTATCTAGGGTCGTCGTGCCTGTACTCCCGCCTTTCCAGGCCCACAAAACACCACTCACAGCGCCGGTTGGGGCCAAGGCATCCAAAGTATATTGGGACCAATTTTGTCCCGAGACTTGAATGGACGCACCGTCTAATATATTTGACTGGGCATCGTAAAATTGCAAGCCAATGCCGCTCCAGGCGGTTCCTGTAGCCTTGGCGTAGGCGCTAAGCGTATAGCTTTCTCCAACAACAACATCAAAACTTTGCTGAACTCCAGCGCCATCGGCAGCTAGGGCAAGGGCACTAGTCCCAGCAAACGCATCGGTTGTAATGGTTTCAGTGCCTGTGTAGAGCTGCCAATCGGTCAGTCCTGCTTCAAATCCGGGGTTAGTCATGACGATTTAATTCTGGAGATATGCGATGCCAGTCAAGGTAAAAGAGCACCCTCAACAGCATCGCTGGGGCTTCAGGAACAGGTGAGTTGTTCTTGTAAAGGAATCCTGTCCACGCAACCCAGGGGGCTAGGGTATGACGTGGCGTGAGCTTAAGTTAGGTTGGTAGATGCAAAGATAAACCGCGATCGCATAAGTGCTACCTGGCGACGGCAATACCGCTGAAAATTTTAGAAGCCTAATGCTTCAAAGTCTTAAAGCCTTTAAGGTCCCATCTGTATATTTACTGATGTCGCCTTTTGCTTTGAGGTTCCTGTTGGGGATAAAGCCTGATGTATGGCCTTCACAGACATCAACAAAAGTTGTTGTAATTGACATCTTGACAAACAGTCATTACTCGAGATGTTGATGCATAGCCTCAGCCCTTGGTGTTATGACATCGAGTAACGCTATTCCGCTTAGCCACGCGCCACCTCGTTTAAGACATTTCTGGTGCTACAAGTTACGAGAGTTGAAGCTCA
>JBCBOC010000120.1:0-8209 GCA_039821475.1 Cyanobacteria bacterium J06632_22
CCGAACACAGACGTTTTCCCTAAAGCGATAGGGGTAAGGCTGGACGTGGCATAACCACTAAGCTACTGTTGGTCAGGATTTTATGCCGCTTGAGGGGATCGCCAATATGGGACAGCCTGTTATTCATCCATCCGCTGATGCACCACCCACTGTCGGAGACGCGGCCCAGGCCGATCTGGGGGTAGCTGCACCGGTGGCCGCCGTCACGACCTTAGCCGTAGATATTGGCGGCAGTGGCATCAAGGTCATGCTGCTTGACCCGCAGGGTGAACCGCTCAGCGAACGCACCCGGGTCAAAACCCCCCACCCGGCTGAGCCTGACGTGGTGGTTGATGCGATCGCAACCTTGGCAGCTCAACAGTCCAGTTTTGACCGCGTGTCCGTTGGGTTTCCTGGTGTCGTCCGCCGGGGCGTCATCTACACAGCCGTCAACCTCGAAGGGCAGTGGTACCGCTATGACCTAGCCCAAGCCCTGGCCCAACGTCTGGGCCAGCCTGTGCGCGTCGCTAACGATGCCGACATCCAGGGGCTCGGCGCGATTCAGGGGGACGGTGTAGAGCTGGTGATTACGCTAGGGACGGGGTTCGGTTCTGCCCTATTTGTTGACGGCAAGTTGGTGCCCAATCTAGAGATGGGCCATCACCGCTTTCGTAAAAAAGAAACCTACGAAGAACAGCTTGGACGTGCGGCGATCGAGGACATTGGTCGTCAGCGCTGGAACAAGCGATTGGAGAAGGCACTGGCAAGGCTGGCGCATCTGTTTAACTACGACATGCTGTATATCGGCGGTGGCGAAGCCAAACACATTGAGTTTGACCTCCCCGCCAATGTCAAAATTGTGCCCAACGTCATGGGGTTGTTGGGGGGCATCGCCCTGTGGAAAGACGACGTTTAGCACCTTTCACGCCTCGATTTTTCCCGCCTGTCACCGCGGCGGTTGATCAGCGCCAGCCCCGTCAAAATGGCAGCCAACCCCACAACGCCATTCCACGCCAGTTGCTCCTCCAACACCACTGCCCCTAACAGCAGTGCACTAGGCGGGATCAAAAAGGTCACGAGGGCAGCGCTGGTAGCCCCTGCTTCCGTGAGAATAAAGTAATAAATTAGGTAAGCCAAACCAGTACAAAGGACACCCAGGGCCGTGACCGCAGCCCAACTCGCGCCATCAACCTGACGTAGGTGAGGGCGCTCGACCACCCAGCTGAGCGGCAGCAACAAGGTAGCGGCAGCGGTCACGGTGCAGGTGGCGATCACCACCGCCGGCTGTCCTCTAAGGCGCTTGCCGTAGAGGGCAGCCAAGGCGTAGGAACAGGCCGCCCCCATGACGGCAAACTGACCCACTTCCTGCCAGCTAAACCCACCCAGCGCTCCAGGGCCAATCAGCATCACCACCCCTAAAAAACCGGCCATCACCCCCAAGAATCGGGGCCACGTCAGCCGTTCGTCCTGGGTTAAGCCGTGGGCCAACAACACCGTGAAAATGGGCGTGGTGGCATTCAAAATGGACGCCAACCCAGCACTAATATGCGTCTGCCCCCAAACAATCAGGCTAAAGGGCATCACATTATTCAACAGCGCGAGTATAAAAAACGGCCCCCAATGACGCAGTCGCGGCAACCGCTGGCGCTGAACCCCGCAGACAACAAAGAGCGTCAATGCTGCGATCGCAAGCCGAAAAAATACCAGCGTCAGCGGCGATAGGCCCACCAAGGCCACTTCCACAAAGACAAAGGAACTACCCCAAATTAAAGACAGCAGCACCAACAGGCCCCATTCCCGTAAACGCATGGCGGTAAAAAAGGTTAAAAGAACAACGAGACGAGACGGTAGCGTCAACCTCAGAGCGTTACAGCGCTGATCACTTTGCTTGAGCCGCCGAGTGGGGTTAACACCCTAGTTGACACCTTCCGGGTCACCCGACAAAGAAAACATGGAGAGCTGATCTTGCGGTGTCGACGGCTGGGACTGGCTCTTGAGCGCCACTTTGTCGTTGATCAGTGGTACACCTTCATGGGCCAGCAGCCAGCGTTTGCGGTCCAGCCCCCCGGCATAGCCGGTCAGCTTGCGATTGGCCCCAACCACACGATGGCAGGGCAACACAATAGAAACGGGGTTCAGCGAATTGGCCATGCCCACCGCCCGAACAGCCTTGGGATGATTCAATCGTTGGGCCAGTTCCCCATAGGTCCACACGGTGCCCGGCGCAATTGCTCTGAGCTGTTGCCACACCTGTTGCTGAAACGGGGTTCCCCCAGTGCTAACCGGCAAATCGTCCAAGCTAGCGAGTTCGCCCTGGAGGTAAGCGGCCAAGCGTTCGGTCACGCCTAGGGGATTGCGGTCCTCGACCAGTTCCACCTCGCCATAGCGACGGTGCAGCAGCGTCATCATGCGGTCCTCGTACCCCGCAAAATCGACAGCGCAAAGGGTGGTTTCATCGACCACCACAAAAATGTCACCGATGGGGGAGTCAAGCCGATCTGTCCGAAGCTGAATCATGCCGTTTGAGCCTCTGAATGGGGGGCTAATGGGGTGGGCGCGGTGACGGCCCGCTCCCGCTGGGGGGTTGTTACATCTGCCGTCCAAAGATACAAAGCCGCATAGGCCCGCCAGGGCCGCCAAGCCTCCGCCCGCTGGACGAGTTCAGTTTGGGTGAGGGGCGTTTCTAGCGCGGCCATCGCCCGCAACAGCCCCAGGTCCCCCGACGGGAAGGCATCTGGCAGTTGAAGGCCTCGCAGGGCCACGTATTGTGCGGTCCAGGGACCCACGCCCGGCAACTGACAAAGGGTGGTTAAAACCTGGTCTACGCTTTGCAGCTGACTCAAGAAGTTGGGGGTTTCGACCATAGCGGTGGCCAAGGCGCGAATGGCCGTAACCCGGGTGCGCGTTATGCCAATCGTCGTCAGGTCAGCGGCCATCAGCTGCTGGGGCCCCGGAAAACACCGATCGAGCTGGGGGGAACTGTGCGTCACTGGTGTCCCATAGCGCTCGATCAGTCGGTTACACAGCGTCGTCGCGGCCGCAACGCTAACCTGCTGCCCCAAAATGACGCGGACCGTCAGCTCAAAAGGATCCCAACAGCCGGGTAGCCGTAGGCCAGGGCGACGTTCTACCAAGGGTTGCAGAGTTTCGTCAGCCTGCAAATGGGCGGCAATGGCAGCGCTGTCGGTTTCCAGGTCAAACATGCGCCGCAGCCGCTCCACCACACCACTGAGATGTTCAACCGCATCCAGGTGAATCTCGGCCTGGAGGGCATGGCCGCTGGTTGCCGGCTGCACCTGCACCCAGCCGGTTTGTCCCCCGACCTGAATCACTCGTCGATAGGTCATGCCCTGAATCGTTTCAACCCCCGCCATCAGCCGCGGCTGCCAGTAGGCCATCATTGCAGCCCAGTCGTAGGGCGGCGAATAGGCCAGCCGCAGCCGCAGGGCACCGTCCTGGTGAGGGCGACCGGGCCGGCGCCAGTCCGAGGGGGGATGGCCGCAGGCCTTACGAATGGCATCGTTAAAGCGACGCAGACTGTTGAAACCTGCTGCGATCGCAATCTCAGTCAACGACAAATCCGTTTGATGGATCAGCTGCTTGGCAAAGAGAATACGCCGGGATAGGGCCGCCTGGCCCGGCGACGTCCCCACATGGGTGGCAAACAGCTGCCGCAATCGCCGGTCGCTCACGCCCAGCCGAGCCGCCAAATCAGCCACACTGCCCTGGTCCAATGCCCCCTGGGCAATCAGCCGCAGCGCTCGTGCCACGGTCACCTCAGTGCCCACCTGCTGAAATAGTCGTGGGGACAGCTCCGGGTGGCACCGCAAACAGGGCCGATAACCAGCCTGCTGCGCCTGAGCGGCATTGTTAAAAAATTCACAGTTTTCAAACTTTGGCAGCCGAGCGGGACAAATCGGACGACAAAAAATGCCTGTGGATCGCACCCCAGTGAAAAAGCGCCCGTCAAACCGGGCATCTCGGGTTGACAAAGCCCGATAACATACCTCTGCCGCTAGCTCCATGGTCTGCCCCATTGCTGCAACTGCCCTACAGCATATCGAGCCTGGCCCAACTCCACTCGCCATTTTCGGAAGGGACCGTACCGCAGCTTCTCCAAAGACCCCGCTATAGTTGGAACATCTTCTCGCCAACGCCCATGCCTGCCCCTGAAGACGATTACTACCGGCGCCTGCGGGTGCCCCGCAACGCCAGCCGCGAAGATATCAAGGCCGCCTTTCGGCGCTTGGCCCGCCAGTATCACCCTGACCTCAACCCCAACAATCCCCAGGCCCAGGAAACGTTTCGAGCCCTGCGAGAAGCCTACGAAGTCCTGATGGATACGGTACAGCGTCAGCACTACGACCAGGGCAAAACAGAACGCATGCCGGAGGACGTTACGCCCCAAACGGCCCCGGAATTTTACATGCGCGGTGTCCAGCGCGCCTTTTCCCGTCACTATCGCGACGCCTTGGCAGACTTTGATGCCGCCCTGACGTTGGATACCCGCTTTTTAGAGGCCTACCTGCGGCGCGCCCAAACACGGTATGTGCTGGGGGATGATGCGGGTGTACTGGCAGACTGTCAACGGGCCCTACAAATTGAATCCGAAAACGGCCAGGCGTTTTATTACCAGGGACTGGCCCGGTATCGGTTGGGATATACCCAAGGTGCGATCGCAGCCTTTACCCTGGCTATCGAACTGGATCCAGACGACCCCCAACTCTACTACCAGCGCGGCATTTCCCACGAAGACCTGCAAGAACGGCCCGAGGCCGTGGCCGACTACCAAACTGCAGCCCACTACTTCCAACAGCAGGGGGACCGCACGGGCGTGCAACAGGTTAAAGCGCGCCTCAGCAAGCTGGGTTTCACCTCACCAGCTGGTAAGCCAGCACAGCGCTTGGGACCCGGGCTGCTTCAAGGCGTTGGCAACACGCTACGGTCACTGGTGCAAATCCTGATCAATCCCACCGGTGAGCTATTTTTCATCCATGCTCGGCTGTCTCCCCGACAAGCCCTACAAACCGGCTGTGGGCTAGCGCTGGTGGCCACCGCCTGCTTTACCCTGGGAGCCCACGCCCTGAGGCTGGGCACGCCAGGTTGGGCAACGGCAGCCGGGCTCTGGGCCACAGCCAGCAGTGTTTTCCTCAGCCTGGCCCTAACCCTGGCCTTTTCTCGGCGCTGGTTCCGTCGCCCCGGCCGCTGGAGTAGCGATGTTTTAATGGCTGGGGCGACTGTCCTGCCACTGGGCCTGTACACCCTAGTGGGGCCTTTGACGGCCATCATTCCACCGCTGGCCCTGCTGGTCAGCCTGATGACCTTCAGCCATACCCTCCTGATACTCTATGGCGGCTGCACTCAAATTTACGACCTGCCCGCCCAAACCGCGGCCTGGATAACGCCCAGCCTGCTGTTCTTAAGCCTATGTGTCGGCTATGCAGTGCAGTTGTTTTGGGTGTAACACCCCACACGACTGCACTGGCTTTACCCGAATCTTTAGCGTTGACGCTGCACTAGATTAACCCCTTACTCCGCTGGCCAACTGGCTTCAATATCGGCCAAGACATCCGCTGCGGGCTCCCCTGCGGCATAGTCCAACATGCCCGTCCAAAAGGTCCCTGTCCCCACCGCTGCGGGCATCTGGTCAGAGCCATCAAAGCGAATGGTTGTGGCCTGCTGCAAAATTTCGGCCTGTTGTCGCACGAGTTCGTTAGGGTATACCGTCAAATCCACCGCTTGGTGAGGCGAAATATATCCTCGAGCCGCCCAGATGCCATGGGGTTCGACGGTGGCCAGGTAGTCCATGACCTGACGCCCCGCGGGCGTGTCTTTCAAAAGGCCAAACACCAATCCACCTGTCAGTAACGGCGGTTCAGCCGTTTCCCCGGGCAGTAGAAAGACACGAACGTCTTCACCAGGGACCACCGATGCGGGCAAGAAATCGGCAATAAAGCTGGCTTGGCGATGCAGGTAACAGCCGGGTGGGTCCGCAAACAGGGGCGTAGGCGAGTCGCCAAAGGGAATGCTGATCACCCCCGTCGTCCCGCCGTAGACGTAATCTGCATTGCGAACAATCTCACCAAACTGATCTAAGGCTTGCTGGACAGGCTCAGCCGTAAAGGGAATCTCGTGGGCCACCCACTGGTCGTACACCCCAGGCCCCGCCGTGCGCAACAGAATATCTTCGATCCAGTCGGTACCCACCCAGCCGCTGGCATCACCACTTTCCATGCCTAGGCACCAAGGCGTTCCACCATCTGCCACGATTTGTTCAGACAGGGCGATCAGGGCCTCCCAGCTTTGGGGGATAACATAGCCCGCCTGCTCAAATGCGCTGGGGCTATACCAAACTAAGCTCTTTGGATCGGCTCGCATCCAGATACCGTACAGCTCACCGTCCACAGTACCCAACTCAACCCAGTCTGCCGCATAGGCCTCGGACAGCACCGCTGGATCCAGCGTTAGCGGTACCATATCGCCACTGCGGGCCAGATCTGCCATGAGCCCGGGCTGCGGGAATAGGGCAATATCCGGGGGCTCCCCCCCCTCAACCCGAATGGGCAAGACGGTGGCAAAGGCATCCGTTCCTTCGTAAACAATTTCGATGCCGGTCGCTTCCGTTAAGGGCGCCAGCGCTTCTTCAACAATCTCCTGACCCACCCCCGTCAGGGACCCCAAAACCACAATTTTTTGAGCGTCTGTATCGCCCTGCTGCGAACCGTTACAGCCACCGAGGAACAACAGACCACCCAACCCAACAATCGCCCGACGCAGCCGCATGTCCCACGATGCAGTGGGTCGCTGATCCTTACGGAAGCTGTCGTACCGTCTCATGCCTTATCCCCGGTAATGCCCATGGCCTAGTTTCCTATCCTAGGGCACAAGCTCCTATCGATGAAAATACGGGTTAGTAAGGCTTTTAACAGTAGATATGAGGATTTCCCTTACTCTCTCTAGAGAATAAGCCGCTTTGGGCATCTTATAGAGGATTTAATGTTCGGATATCATGCGCCCTGCGAAGTTTCTCAAAACCCTGTTTTACAGCCTGATCTCAGGTGGTGTAATGGTTGCATCCTTAGGCGGCAGGGCATACGCAGACGATATCCCATCGGTACTGGTGATTCACTCCTATCATCCTGACCTGTCATGGACGGCAAAGCTAACCGCAGGCATAGACGACGGCTTTTCATCCGGTGAGATCGAGGTCTTTCACGAGTATCTGGACGCCAAGCGTTATCCCCAACTGGAACACGGTCAAGCATTTTTAGACTACCTGAATCAAAAGTATGCCAACGCTGGGATTGACGTCCTCATGGTGTCGGATGATCCAGGGCTCGGACTGGTTTTAGCAGAGCGGACCGAGCTATTGGCAGAACTCCCCATCGTCTTTCTGGGGATTAATCGCATCGATCCGGCGTTAGTCAACCGCTCTGGGGTCACGGGCGTGTTTGAAACCCACAGCGTTGTCGAGACGGCGACCGAAGCCTTGCATCAACATGATGCTGATGCACTGATTGTGATGACCGACTCTAGCGAAACAGGCCGGGCTAATCTGGCCCGCATCGATGAAATTCGGCTCAGCCCCGATCGCCCCGAGCAAATCGTCGTGATCAAAAATGTCGCCCTCGATGAGATTAGTGAACGCTTTCAGGACTACCCCGAGAACTGGCCGATCATGCTGGCTGGGCAGCTGCGCCGCGAAGGTACGGGGGGAGCCCTTGTAGAATTCGAGGAAGGCGTCGAAACCCTGAGATCGCAGTTACCTAACCCCATTTACGGCGATGCTGAAATGTTGCTGGGGCGCGGCATTGTCGGGGGGAAGCTGCTCGATGGGGCCCACCATGCTCGGCAGGCAGCGCAACTTGCCCAGCGCATTCTCAACGGTGAATCCGTGGACGATATTACCCCCATCGAAGCCTCCGAGAATCTGTGGATGTTCGATGCCCGGGAGCTGGCGCGGTTCAACATCGACCTGGGAGAACTGCCCCCCCATAGCGAACTGATCAATCAGGAGTCGTCATTTTATCAGCGCTATCAAGGGCTGGTCTGGATAACCGTAGTCGCCTTTTCTGCTAGCGGTCTGATCATCCTGCTGCTCATCGATGTGCTGCGGCGGCGGGCGGCAGCGGCCCAAGTTTTGCGTGAAAACGAGCAGCGTTACCGCGACCTGGCAGAGTCCGGGGCCGATTTGTTTTGGGAAATTGATACCCAGCTTTGCTTTAGCTAC
>JBCBOC010000773.1:0-2193 GCA_039821475.1 Cyanobacteria bacterium J06632_22
AACATACATTGCACCGTTATGAACAATGACAGCATGGTGCTGCAGCCGGGCGGGCAAATCAGCCGATACGGTCCGCCAGTCATCTTCTGGACCAGTTGAGGTCATCGGGGTCCCTATGCAGAGGTCTTCTTCTCCCCGATGACCTCAACTGGTCCAGAAGATGACTGGCGGACCGTATCGGCTGATTTGCCCGCCCGGCTGCAGCACCATGCTGTCATTGTTCATAACGGTGCAATGTATGTTTTGGGGGGTGACAATGGATTTTGGGAGGGCAGTACCGTATCAGATCGGATTTTTCGAGCTATCCCTACGGCTAATGGCGATATTACAGAGTGGGTAGAAGTGGGACAGCTACCCGTGCCGTTGACTGTCCATGCCGTAACTATCCTGAATGATCAGATCTACGTGATGGGGGGCAGCCAAACCTTTCGCCCAGGTCTCACATTTGAGGACACGGTGTTTACCGCGCCTTTTACAGAAGACGGCACTGTTGGAGACTTTGATGCCCTCGCGACCTTTCCGACACCCATCGGCTGGTTGACTGCGGTTGCTCTAGACCAGCGCATTGTAGCGCTGTCTGGCAAAACCCAGTTTCGCCCTAGGCAGCTCTCGGAGACGGTCTGGATAGCTGATGTCCAGACCGATGGTAAGCTGGCTTCTTTTAGTTCGGTGAGTGCCATGATCCCTCGTCAGCGTCATGCCACGGTGTTGGTCGATCGCACAGTGGTGGTCATTGCCGGGGGTGGCGAGCAGCAAGTCATGGCCTCTGTCCAAGCAGCTGATGTTGATGAACAGGGAAATATGGCGGCTTGGCAGGATCTTCCTCCGCTGCCCAGCCCTCGCTATGCCCATGCGGCGTTTACCTACAATGGCGATATCTATGTGTCGGGTGGCTTTGTCCGTTATGGCAGCAATGAGACCAGCGCCGACATTTTTCGACTATCTTTAGCCGATTGATGATGGCGCCAATTGATGCAAGAGGGGTAGCAAGACTACCCGGTGACCGCCTATGGGGATGTGCCAGATGCAGCTCACTAAAGCATGAGCAGTAATGCTGAGTAAAGGACTGCGCCCATAACAAATAGCCCAAAGTGACTGTCTTGTTCTGCTGGTAATTCCTCTTTTAAGACGTTCAGAATAATACCCCCAGACACAAAGGCCCAGACGGCGGCAATCGCTGCGGTTGTTCCATGCATGCCATGACCTAGGATCCACCCGAGTAAAATGGCTGCTGCTAAAATCCATCGACCCAGGCGATCATAGGCCTGTTTGTGATGTTCGCGAAGGCCAATATCGTTGACTAAAAAGTGCAGTGCTAAGGCAAAGAACAGTAGTAAACAAGCGATGAGACCGTGGCTTTCTGACTCCAGGAGCAGAAAGCCCAGCAGACCGTTATAGAGGGTAAAAGACCCGATATGGAGCCAGAAAATGCCGGGGTGGGTACAGTCGTGACCACAAGTGTTTTGCTGGTGCGATCGCGACCTTAACGCGAGCTTTTCTAGGCCATAGAATAACGCCAGGCCAGCCAGAGCCAAAATATAGACATGATTCTCTAGATAGGCCAGAACCGGTAACGTGCTGTGCTCAACCTCTACCTGAGCATGGCTCAGTTCCGGCAAAATATCTAGAAAAATGTAGGCAATCGACACGCCACCGGCAATAGAAACCCACCAGTGCTGAGGGAGGTAACGAACCCAATGGGTGCGACTGGCAAAAATATGCACTAACCCTAGGCACGTTGCCAACACAAAACCAACCACGGTCGTGCTGATGTCCATGATAGCCCCTACCTAGTCAGCGTTCTCGGCACTAGCTTACCAAGCCGTAATGGCCTGACTCAAACAGATTAATTTCCTGAGCGGCTGGGACTCTCGGGCTGATCAGAGGCGCTGCTAGGCGATAAGTCAGTATAGAAACTCTTTCGATATAGCCGTCGAAAGGGGGCTCGGCCATCAAACGGTACCGTAAATTGTTTCTTTTTTAGATACAATATGGTTCTCTAATTTAGTATTGTCCTTTTTTGTGATTCGGTTCATACTTTGAATGTCTTCACCTGTTGCTCACGTCGTACTTCATTAGGGCAGTCAAGGGGATGGGGAAAACAGGGGGGCTCGGGCCTACGCAGCTCGGGCACCACAGTTCAGCCCCGAAACCTGTTCTAGAAATGCGACGTGTGTGACTTATCGCAGTCGA
>JBCBOC010000663.1:0-2855 GCA_039821475.1 Cyanobacteria bacterium J06632_22
ATTTGATCTTTGCTATCCATAATTAAAGGTGTAGGTGGCGTAACTGTAATAGTTCTCAAACTTTATGAGAACATATCGTGCATGCTAGTCCATAAAAAAATTGGCTGCCTCAGCCCAAAGACTAAGACAACCAAGGCAATCATCACTATGTGGCATCCCATACAAGAATGAGACGCCTTCATATTCGTTAATATACGACAGCTAAAGGATAGAGTGCTACCCCTTTTTAGGCCCTTTTTGGGCAAGTCTTGAGGTTTTATGCGCAGTGTCGTGATTGGCGGGGGCGCAGCGGGCTTTTTTGGGGCGGTGACCGCAGCAACAGCGAACCCGGACTGTTCGGTCACATTATTAGAAGCGGGCCCGGCCCCACTCAGCAAAGTCCGAATTTCAGGCGGTGGGCGCTGCAATGTGACCCATCACTGCTTTGATCCGGCCCAGTTGGTCCAGCACTATCCCCGCGGGGGCAAGGCATTGCGGGGGGCGTTCTCTCGTTTCCAGCCCCAGGACACCATTACCTGGTTTAACCAGCGAGGGGTCCGTCTCAAAACCGAGCCCGACGGGCGGATGTTCCCCGTCACCGATGATTCGGCAACGATTGTCGATTGCCTCACCCAGACAGCCACTGAAATGGGCGTCCGGGTGAGGACTCGGTCGCCCGTGGCTAGCGTCCGTCACACCCCACCCATGTTTGAGGTCCAGCTCAAATCTGGAGAAACAATACGGTGCGATCGCATCCTCTTGGCTACCGGTAGCAGCCCCCAGGGTCACCGCATTGCAGCATCCCTCGGACACACCATCGAACCGCCCGTACCCTCACTGTTCACCTTCAATGTCCAAGATGCTCGACTCCGAGATCTAAAGGGGCTCGCAGTAAACCCCACGGCACTCAGGCTGACACTCGAAGGCCTCAAAAAGCCCTTAGCACAAACGGGGCCGCTGCTCATCACCCACTGGGGACTCAGCGGTCCGGCGGTCCTCAAACTCTCGGCTTGGGGGGCACGGCACCTACAGCAGCAACATTACCAGGCCACCCTCACGGTGAACTGGCTCCCCGATCAGAACCAGGACACGGTGCGAGCCGCACTGCTGAGCGCCAAGGCCGTTCGATCGCGTCAGGCCCTTGCCACCCATAGCTTCTACGACCTACCCAAACGTCTGTGGCATTATCTGCTCCATCGCTGCGACCTAGATCCACAAATCACTTGGGCCAACCTTTCGAAAAAAGGCCTCAATCAGCTTGTTCAAGAACTCACCCAAGGCAGCTACGCCATTGCAGGCAAAGGTGTCTTCAAAGATGAGTTTGTCACTTGCGGTGGCGTCCGCCTCAAAGAAGTGAATTTTAAAACCCTGGAAAGCCGTCTGTGTCCTGGTCTGTACTTTGCCGGAGAAGTGCTCGACATCGACGGCGTTACTGGCGGCTTCAATTTTCAAAGCGCCTGGACCACCGGCTGGCTAGCAGGGCAGTCCATGGCGACCCCAGACGTTTCATGAGCAGTGTTGTGTTTCCTGGCCTAGTCTGGACGTAGAATCTCTCGTGAGCGACGATGCCATGTCAGTCATTGAAACCGTCCAAGCCGGAATCACCACAACAGCACATCGACCATTTGTCGAGTAAGTAGGTCGCCCTAATCAAAGGTCAGACTCAGAGCGTTCAGCATTAGGAGGTAGGAGGCAGAATACAGGAGGCTTCTGACTGCTATCTTCTATCTCCTGATGACGTAGCCGATCCCATAAATAATTGAGCACACCTACTTATCTAAACCCACAGAAGCGTTAATCAACAGTCGGGTAGCGCAGATTTTTTTCCATGATGTAGTTCACAAACGCTTGCCCTCGATGCAATACCTGCTGTTCTTTTAGCATTGCAAAGCCCATTCGCTCAAAAAAAGGATGAGCTGTAATGCTGGCTTCGACAAACAAGCGTGACAGTCCTAGCACTTTTGCCTCGTCTTCCAGCGCTTGGTAGAGTCGTCGCCCAACGCCTTGCCCCTGATAGTCCTGGTGACAATAAAAACAATCGATATGACCGTTGGCCTCTAGCTCACCAAAGCCAGCGATCTCACCATCCACCTCGGCAATAGCGGTATACCGACCGCTACACACCGCCACCCAGTCGCGAAAATGGATATTTTCTGGATCCCAAGCCTCCACCTGCGGCTGGGAATAGTGTTGACGATTAATGGTGCGGACCGTGTCATGAAAGAGCTGGGCAATCGCCCCTGCATCCTGGGGTTGAAACCGTCGCACCCTAATATCAATGTCAATGTCAGCCACCATGGGAAACGCCCTTATTCAGGAGAAGAACGCGGTAAGAAAAACCATGAGCCGACGAGAAAGGAGAGTCCTTCCCCTAAACGGACGCCAGCCAGCCAACTCGGTTCACTGAGTAAACCCACCCCCGCATCTGCAACAAACAGCGCAGAGCCAATAATAAACAGCCAGGCTGCGATCGCAGCTCGATCTTTCATCATGCCCTTACATCCGGTCCAGAACCTGAATCCCTAACAGCGACAGCCCCAGCTTTAGCGTCCGCGCTGTCAGGTCACACAGCATCAGCCGGGAGGTCCGCTGCGGTTCCGCCGCCTGGAGAACAGAACAGCGATCGTAGAACTGATTAAACTTCTGACTCAGCTCAAAGAGATACTGACACAGTCGATTGAGGAACAGATCGCGCGCGACCTCATCAATCGTTTCATCCAGCTGGAGAAGATGGCGAGCCAAGGCGATCTCGGTCTCGTCTTCAAGGTGAATCGACGCATCAGCCCCCAGAGCATCAAAGTCAATGTCCCCTTTGCGACTGATACCCTGGACCCGCACATAGGCATACAGCGCCCTACATGCTGTATGCCTATGTG
>JBCBOC010000329.1:0-5154 GCA_039821475.1 Cyanobacteria bacterium J06632_22
CACCGAGACTGTCCTCCAGGCCGCCGTCCATTACGCCACTATCCACAGCGGGGCTGGCAAAGTCCCCAGAGAAATCCGCGGCGAAATCCTCCGTCGCCAGATCAAATCCAGCCGCTATAGCTGATTCAGCCTCTGCCGCCGGAACATCACTCAGCTCAGCCTCACGGGTCTCCGCCCCCACCGTCAGATCACTCGACCAATCTGCCGGCAGCGTGTCACCCTCCGCTGACAGTTCTAAATCTGCCAAGGAAGGCAGCGTTTCGTCGGCCTCAGGGGTCTCAGCGCCACCGACGGCTTCCCCGCCTAAGTCAGCGGCATCAAGGTCCGGCAAGGCAAAGTCGGCGGTGGACAGATCTGATAACTCTGTCGCCGCCTCTGGCATGGGCAAGTCTGGCAAGGCGTCGGGTTCAGCCAAATCTAAATCCGCCACCAAACTTTCCAGTTCATCCTGGTTAAGCAGACTATTCAGGGGCTCTAACTCTGCCCCCGGGATCGATTCCGGTCCTTCATCCCCAGCCAGCGCCTGCAAATCTGCCTCCAGCTGATCCATCAGACCGGCATCCAAATCTAGACTCGGACGCAGATCCGGTTCGGCATTGGCAAGGGTCAGCAAGTCTTCATTATCGGCAGCTAAGACATAGTCCTCTTCGGCGCCTTCTGCATCAGCCTCATCGCCATCGCCGTCGTCCGCAGGCAGAAGCTCCGCCAGAGACGTCACCGTATCCTGTGCTGGATCGACCTCACCTTCGTCGATCAATTCTCCCCCCAGGTCTGTGCCAAACAGGCTATCCAGGGTCGTGTCTTCGCGCTCATCTCCCCCTAGGGCCACGATGGGATCACCGTCCTCTCCGGCTACCGTCTCTGGGCGACCCATCGTATCCATCTCCTGAGCCAGCGGATTGAGTCCTAGCCAAGCCTCAGCCTCAGCCAAAGCCTCCGAATCAATCGCGGCTTCAGCAGTAGTCGTCTCCAGAGGAAGCGTGTCATCCAACGACGTCTCGGCGGAGCGGTCGAGCGCTAAATCCGACGGTAAATCTGCCAATGCCTCTAGTTCAGCGGGTGGCGACCCTCCCCGTTCGCTCTCCTCGTCGGAAATCGGCAGCGCCCCCCCTAACGCTGACTCACCAAACAAGGTCTCGAAGGTCTCCGGCGACAGATCAGTCGCGAGGGGCTCGGCCCCCCCTTCGTCAACGGACGGTGCAACCGCCTCACTATCATCCAATAAGTTTAAAATTGTATCGGCCACCGCTGCCTCAGGTTCCGCTGTTGCGATCGCAGCATCGTCCCCCTGATCATCCGCATCGGCGCCTGCCAATGGCTCAGACAATGACAGCGGATCAGCCTGTAAAACCGTCAGTTCCTCATCTTGCAGGGCCGCCAGATCCGCTTCACTGAGAATCGGTAAGTCGAAGGTCGTATCTAGATCGGCATCCTCCAGAGCCGACGCCGTGACCTCCGGCACATCTGCAGGCTCGGTCTCGGGAACTAGATTGTCAACGCTCAAATCTAGATCGGCCAAATCATCATCCAGCGCCAGGCCAGGGCTCCCCTCCAAATCCGTCTTAGAGGGGTCATCGGAGGACGCATCAGCGGTTTCAGCCGTCAGTTGTGCCAAACGCTCACGGGATTGCAATACCGCATCTAAATTACCGGTCTCACTACTCAAATAGCGAGACGTATCCTGCCCCAGTTGCTGAGCAATATGATTGACCAGCGCATGGAAGATCACCTCCCCTTCCCGCCCCAGACTGTGCATCTGATCGAGCCCCTCAGCCAAAGAATCTCGATAGCTCTCCACACTCTTCTGCAGGGACTCAAAGACGGCCTGAAGGGTCGAGTCGAGCTTGAGCAATAGCTGATCAGACTGGGATTGCACCAACCGCAGCTGCTCCAATCGCTGAGCTGGATGCAGCTGCGGCTGATCAGCAATCAGCTCACCGTCAATGGTTTCCGCCAATAGACGATCACTGGTTTGCCCCGCCGACACCTGGGCCACCGTTTCCGCCAAATGCTGTGACAGATTCGTCTGGAGCCGCTCCATCAAGGTTTCAAGAAACTGATTGATCTGCTGCTGACTGGTGTCCGCGGTGAGCTTTTGGCCTTCTAGGGTACTAATTTCAGATTGAAGGGTCTGCCGCTGCTGCTTCAGGTGGGTCAGTTCTTGGCGTAGCGGCTTCAGAGAATTTTCTTTCAGATACTGCATCTCCAACAGGAGCGCTTGCAACACCTGGGCCGCCTCGGCCTCCCCTGGCCGATTCGAAGCATATCCAGGGGCGCGCTCAGCGCCTCGAGCGGGCGTCATTTGTCCACTGGCCGGATCCACCGGTCCCCAACCACCTGGGGCTTCTAGATCCTGGGCCAGGGATTCTAAATAATCACGGGTTTGGGCCAAGAGCTGACGCTGCTGCGTTACTTCATTGGACATCACCCATGGCAGTCGCGGGGTGGATTTGCCCAACAGCGCATTGATGCTCGCAATCAGCGTTTGGATTTGATCCGTTTGAGAAGTCACTATAGTGCCCTTAGGAAAATGACAAAACTGCCCGTAGAAACTGCCCGAAAAATCACCGCAGTGGGCCAGGTGTATAGGGTTTATCCCCGGCAGTAAAGCCGTGGCCGGAGTGCAACTAGAGGATGCCCAATGTATTGGTTAGGATTACGGCAATCACTGGGTTGCCCCCTCGAAGAATACCGAAAAGCACCGATGCCTCAGCCCCACATGATGGCTATTCGCAGACACAATCTGTTCTGAAATAGATGGGCAGCCCTCCGTCGCTCGCCCCAATACCGTGCGCAGACCTAGCCCCAACCACACGGGTGCGATGCCCTAGTGTAGAAGAGCCTGTGACCGGAGCCCGGTCTTTATCGATCTTATTTAGATATGTTGATTTGACGGGTTTAATTTAACGTTCCGAGATTTGACGGTTTCGAAATTTGACCGACTGGCAGGGGTCACTATCCAGCCGAGCCCCACGCCTGCACCTCGCCCACACTGTTAAACGCCCATTCGCGCATAACGCGCATCTATTGAACCGCACTGTTCAAGCGATTTAGCACCTAAGGCGGCGTCAAACCTAAAAATTCAGGTTGAGATTGGCGAATGGTGCCTAGCGAATAACGGCAGGTCTACAGTCCCTGACAGTCAAAGTATTCATACTATTTCGCTAGCTCAACTCATCACTATTTCGCAGTTCCCCGCCCACCCTAAATTTTAGAGTTGACAGATCATCTAGCCCGTCGGCCACCTGGAGTCCACGGCACGGACCGGCCGATCGCCCCGTCAGACCGGGCTACTGTAAGTGTGAACATTTCAAAATCGCAGGGGAGTTGTGGCCCCGCATCTTTGCTATGCGGTTGGAGAATTCAGCAGAGTGCTGTAGCCTGTGGAGAGTTTAGGCGAAGGCTATGCATGATCGGTCGCGAGATTTAGCCCGAAACGCCGACCTGATTGTGGCAGCACCATTTTTTGAGGAGCTGCCCGAGGCATCGGTCAAACAGGCAACGGCTCAAGTCGTCACCCGACGCCATCCGGCGGGTCAGGTTATCCTGCTAGAAAATGACTGGGGTAATTCGGTTTACTTCATTTTGGAAGGGTGGGTCAAAATCCGGACCTACAACCTCGACGGCAAGGAAGTCACACTCAATATCTTGGGTAAGGGTGAGCTGTTTGGCGAAATGGCTCCTCTGGAGGAAGTTCCCCGCTCTACCGACGTGATTACCCTAGCGCCAACGGTCATTGGCAGCATGCCTGCCCAAGATTTTGTTAATTTGCTCAAAACCGAGCCCATGGCTGGGATTCGTCTGGCTAAGCTAATGGCCCGCCGACTGCGCCAGGTCAATCGTCGGCTGCGGCTGCGGGAGTCCGATAGCCAGTCACGGGTCGCCGACATTTTGCTGTTTTTAGCCGAAAGTCAGGGCACGGTGAGCCAAGAGGGCTTCGAAATTCCTAACCTCCCCCACCGAGAACTCAGCAGCCTGAGTGGACTCGCCCGAGAAACAGTCACGCGGGTTTTGAGTAAGCTAGAAAAGCGCGATTTGATTGTTCGCGAACGCGACGTCGTCCGCATCCCCTCCTTAGATGCTTTAGAACGGCTGTTGGTGTAACACCGCCTCCTACGAGCGCATTCCCCCCGACCGACCGATCATCCCGGCAGGGGACCCCCGTGACCGCTTATTTCGATCGGCTGCTACTGCTGTCGGCTGCTATGCCTGAGAATCCGTCCCAACCTTTTGCCCATCACCCCGAACCATCGCCCCAATCCCCGGCTGTGACGGGAGAGGAAGATTGGATTGGCGACATCCCTGCCGCGTCAAAACCGACTCAATCCGCAGCGCCCCAAACATCCCAAGGGCCTGTTGCCTTAGTCGAAACAGCGTTTCTAGCCAGTGCGGCAAGCCTAATGTGGCTGATCAATTTGTATTTTCCACCGGGACCGCTGCTGCGAATTTTATTTCCGGTCCCCATTGCCCTGGTCTACCTGCGCCGCTACCCTCGGGCAGCCTGGATGGCGACCCTCGTATCGGGACTGCTACTGGCCATTTTGATTGGTCCTCCCCGGGCACTGCTCTATGTCATGCCCTACGGAGTGCTGGGCGTCCAGCTCGGCTGCCATTGGCGGCGGGGCAATAGCTGGGCGCTGTCGATTCCTTTGGGGGCATTGCTGGTGACGCTGGGTATGTTCTTCCGGATTTGGCTGCTGTCCTGGATGGCCGGAGAGGATCTGTGGGGTTACCTCGTGGCTCAGATCACTCAAATTCTCGATTGGTTAACCAGCCGCTTACTGGATCTAGGGCTGGTTAGCCTCGGGGCCATTGGTCAACCGACGATGACCATGATTCAGGTGGGTGCGATCGCAATGCTCTTTTTCAGCAGTGTGGTTTACCTGTTCACCGTCCACATCGCCGCCTGGCTAGTTCTAGAGCGCCTCGGTATTCGCATGTCGCCCCCACCCCAATGGGTGCAAAGCCTGCTCGATGCCTGACATTGCCCTGCCGGTTTTACCTGCTGTAGGCCAGCGTTGGCTGACGCGTTACCGACATCAGCGGCCTGTCTACGTTTGCATCTTGGGCTTTACTGAAACCGCCCTAATCCCAGGAATTTCTGCTGCCGGGGCGACCCCAGCCGACCGTCAGTTCACAGCCATCGCCGATGCG
>JBCBOC010000166.1:0-7155 GCA_039821475.1 Cyanobacteria bacterium J06632_22
AATTACCAATATCTTGTGACTCGCCACAACTGACTCCTCTAGATGCGATGTATGCTGCAAGCGTTCTGGTCAAACCTGCTCTACCGAATAGCTGGGCCTAACCAGCGCAGTTTAATAGGTTGGGCCTAGTGTGCTGGACCGTATGCGCTGGACCCTGTCAAGGCCACTCAACTCAATACACGGGTGGATACACTAGGCTCAAACCCCCGAATATTAGCCTGTCCAAGCGGGTCGCGGTATTGTCAGGTTACCCAAGATAAATGACAGACATACACTCTGTTCCACATCGAAGTTTATCCCAGGGTTCAAAAAAATGCTCGATTTTGATGGGATTTGAGGTGGGGCGTGCTGTGTGCTGGGTGAGGACGCTGCGCTGGTAGGAGCGCGCTGGCGCACGGGTGGGGGGCGCTGCATAGGGGGCTAGAAGGCGTTATATTTTGCACATCTCACACTCTCCTCGCCACTCCACCTCCTCACTCCCCCATGTCCCCTTCCCGTCCTGACCTTATCCAACTGCCAGACTGGCTGCGCCGACCCATTGGCAAAGCCAGTGAGCTATCTACAGTGCAGCGGATTGTTAAACAGCGGGGGATTCATACCATCTGTGAGGAGGGACGCTGTCCGAACCGGGCAGAGTGTTACGCCCATAAAACGGCGTCTTTCTTGCTGATGGGCCCAACCTGCACACGGGCCTGTGCCTTTTGTCAGGTGGACAAGGGCCATGCGCCGATGCCACTGGACCCCGAGGAGCCGCAAAAGGTGGCAGAGTCGGTACAGCTATTGGGGCTTGACTATGTTGTACTCACATCGGTAGCACGGGATGACCTGCCGGACCAAGGGGCCGGTTGGTTTGTAAAAACGATGTCGGCCATTCGAGCGGCCAGTCCCCAGACGCAGATAGAGGTCCTCACACCCGATTTTTGGGGCGGCAGCGGTGGGGCCGCAGCACAGCGAGATCGCATTGCCACCGTTGTGACGGCAGCCCCTGCCTGCTTCAATCACAACTTGGAAACGGTGCGTCGCCTCCAAGGGCCGGTACGGCGAGGGGCGACGTACGATCGTTCGCTGACGGTTTTGAAAACAGTGAAAGACTTCAACCCAGCGGTGCCCACTAAATCTGGCCTGATGGTGGGGCACGGGGAAACCGAAGCAGAGCTGCGAGAAGCCATGCAGGATCTGAGGGCAGTGGGGTGCGATCGCATCACCCTGGGCCAATATATGCGTCCGTCACTAGCCCACCGACCGGTGGAGCGCTATTGGACCCCCACGGAGTTCGAGCACCTGGGCACTATGGCCCGCGACCTAGGGTTTGCCAATGTCCGGTCAGGGCCCTTAGTGCGCAGCTCCTATCACGCCCATGAGAGCGGGTAAGTGTTGGCGTGGGTCGCTACCTTAAAACGTCTGTTCAACATCAAAACAAGAGTTTAGCCGCACCTTTGGTCTGGGCTAAGGGCGGAATCCCGTGGGGTAACTCAGGCAAACGAATCAGCGTCTGATCGGGAAACTGACTGAGATCGATGTTTTGGTCAGGCTGATACCGATTGTGAATCAGATAGTTTTGAGCCATCCCTAATTCGGTCAGCTGTTGCACGAGTCGTGTGGCCTCTGCTAAGACAGGATGCGCGTTCTGGACGACACCAATAAATTCGGTGTAGTGATGATCCTTGAGCTGCGTTTGAGCATTGACCACACGGCGTCGAAGCTGGCGCAGGCGACCCATCAGGGCAGTATGTCCGGCAATGTCCTGGTGCTTGAGCCACAGTTTAAAGATCCAGGTCAGCCAGTCATTGAGGGCTGTTGGCATCGCTAAAAATCGCAACAAATGCCCGGTAGGCGCAGTATCGAGCACAATGAGCGATTGGTCATCCTGCTCCAGTAAGTCGAGCAGCGAGAGCAGCGAGAGCATTTCATCAATACCCGGTAGGGCTTGGGCGATGATTTGTCGCCAGGCTTCCGGGCCATAGGCAATCTGCAGGCTACCGCTCTGACGACCCTTATCTGCGGTGCCACCACCCATCATGTCGGCCAACTCCCACAGGTAGTCCTGTCGAAACTGGTCTAGCACCTGGCGGGCGTCAATTTCCTGAGCGCTGAGATTAGCGGTGATAGCCCGAGGCGTGTGCCCGAGGGGTTGTTCTAGGGCATCGCCAAGGGAGTGGGCAGGGTCTATGGAGACGACTCTAACCTGCGTCTCCGGGTGGGACTTAGCCAGGCCAAGGCCAATGGCCGCCGACAGGGTGGTTTTACCAACACCGCCTTTACCACCAACAATGATCAAACGCTGCCCCTGTTCAATGAAGTCAGGCAAACCCGGTGCGATCTTTTCCGGCCATGTGACCAAGTCAGTGATATCTTCCTGGGTCCTGACCTGACTGGAGACCTGTCGCAGCCAGCTATCGAGGGCCACGGTGCCGACCGGCTCTACTGGCAAATCCGGAGCGACCACCACCGATGGGGCGAGTGAGCGAAACTGCTGTAGCAAGCTTTGCTGGCCGTTGTAGCGATTGACCAAGACCCCTCCACAGGGAATCTGGAGCTGTTCTAGACGTTGGATAAAACGACGAGATTCACTCAGACTGAGAGGCTCAGCCACACCAACCACCCAACAGGCTGTGTTATGTGCATCCTGCATTAGGGTGCGGCCCGCGGTCAGTTCAGCTTTGATATCTACCAGGGTCTGATCGGTTTGATCGGGGGTGTAGTGACCCGATAGCGACTGGGTGATCGTACGGTGCTTGGCTTGGAACAGTTCTAAAGCGCCCACAAACTCGTCTAAAAAGTCCATGAGCGCAAACAGGTTCAGCGTGTGCCCACTGGGGGCCATGTCAACGATGATCCGATCGGCCTCGTGCGATCGCAAAATCCGCTGAATTTCGAGCAAGCTCATCAGCTCATCGAGTCCCGGCCAGCTCAGACTCCAAACCGGCTGAAGATCCGTACCGTCAATAAAGCTGCCGCGTTCGAATAGCGTCTCTAGAGTAGGTCCGTAGCGCTGCTTGAAGTCCTCCAGCAGCCGTTCTGCATTCAGCGCCTGCATGTGTAAGTTAGGCAGTTGGTGAGAGCAGACCCGCCGATCTGAGACCGGGATTTGCAAAACATCACCCAGGGAATGGGCCGGATCGGTGGAGAGCAGCAGAATCGTGTCATCCGGGAACTGCTCCGCCCAGTGGCGAGCCATGGCACAAGCAAAGGTGGTTTTGCCCACACCGCCCTTGCCGCTCACCATCAGGAGCGTCAGGGGCTCCAAAACACGGAGGGCACTGGGACTTTTGCGTGGGCGATTGGCAGCAAGCGTCATAGATAGGCCATCTAACAGAATGGGCACATTGAGAAGGCTAATGAGAGACGATAGACATCTTTGGCGTCACGTCGGCTCTATCAAGGCTTATAAACCATAGGTTTCCCGCCCGCCCGATCAATTTCCCGTCCCTTGGCTTAGCTTTGGGTGACTGTGCTGCAGCGACTGAGTCCCGCGACCGCAGAGCGCACACCCATGATGCGGCCCAGCCAGCCCAAATACCGCACACCCCTCTCACTGTCCTACCGCTGCCATACTATGACCGACTTGTTCAAAGGCTTCGAGCAATTACTAGAGCTGGCTAAGACACTGGAGGAAAAGGCAGAGAAGGGAGAACTGAAAACCAACGTACAGTTCAGCTCTCGCGGCCTCAGCAGTATTCCGCGCCAGGGCATGGGCGTTAGCAACCTGAATCGCAACAGTGCCGACAAGTCTGGACCAGCGGCAGGGGCAGATCCCGTGATTGTGACGCCCCCACCAGCCGATACAGCACCAGCGGATGCCCAGTCTGCCGATACAAAGTCTAATGACAGTTCCCAGGACAACGCATCTCAGCAGCCACCGTCGTCGAAGCCGCCCATCACCCTGGCCGATATCGGTGGATTGGCCGATGTGCTCAAAGAACTGCGCGAACTGGTAGAAATTCCCCTCAAGCGTCCAGAACTGCTGGATCGCCTGGGTTTAGAGCCAACGAGCGGTGTGCTGTTGGTAGGTCCTCCAGGCACCGGAAAAACGCTCACAGCCCGCTCCCTGGCCGAAGTGCTGGGCGTGAACTATATTGCCATCGTGGGCCCAGAGGTCATGGGCAAGTATTACGGCGAAGCGGAAGGGCGACTGCGTGAGATTTTTGAAAAGGCCACCCAGGCGGCGCCCTGCCTAGTGTTTATTGATGAAATTGATAGTTTGGCACCGGACCGCAATACGGTCGAGGGCGAAGTCGAAAAACGCCTAGTGGCCCAGCTCCTGAGCCTGATGGATGGCTTTGCCGCCACCCAGGGCGTCGTGGTGCTGGCGGCCACGAACCGCCCGGACCATCTGGACCCGGCCCTACGACGACCAGGGCGCTTTGACCGCGAGGTCCAGTTTCGGGTGCCGAACCGGGAGGGTCGCCGGGAAATTTTGGGTATTCAGACCCGGCAGATGCCCTTGGATGCAACCGTTGATCTAGATGCGATCGCAGATACCGCTGTGGGCATGGTGGGCGCTGACCTCAAAGCCCTCTGCCAAAAAGCGGCCTTCTTAGCCTTACGCCGCCAGGTTCCCGAACTCAATAGCCCTATTCCCGACGACCTTAGCGTTACCCAAGGTGACTTTCAGCAGGCGCTATTGGCGGTGAAGCCCTCGGTACTGCGATCGGTGGAGGTGGAGTCGCCCAACGTGACGTGGGATAACGTGGGCGGATTAGACACCATCAAACAAACCCTACAGGAGTCCGTCGAGGGAGCACTGCTCTACCCCGAACTGTATGCCCAGACGGGAGCCAAGGCCCCGCGAGGGATTCTACTGTGGGGACCACCCGGCACGGGCAAAACCTTACTGGCTAAGGCTGTGGCTTCCCAGGCACGGGCAAACTTCATAGCTGTCAACGGGCCAGAACTGCTGAGCCGCTGGGTTGGCGCTGCCGAACAGGCCGTGCGCGAACTGTTTGCTAAAGCTCGCCAGGCGTCCCCCTGTGTGGTGTTCATTGATGAAATTGACACTCTAGCGCCAGCGCGGGGGCAATTTTCGGGAGACTCCGGCGTCAGCGATCGGGTGGTGGGCCAACTGCTGACGGAACTAGATGGCTTAGATGCCGCTGAAGATATCCTCCTGATTGCCGCCACTAACCGACCCGACGCCTTGGATACGGCACTGTTACGGGCGGGACGCTTGGACCTACAGCTAGAGGTCGACCTGCCGAGCCGCGATAGCCGGTTGGCAATTTTGCAAGTGCATAACCAAGACCGCCCAATTGCAGGGTTGAACTTAGCGACCTGGGCCGACGGCACTGAGGGTTGGAACGGCGCAGACCTGGCACTGCTCAGCAACCAAGCTGCGTTAGAGGCCGTGCGCGAATATCGAGCCCAGCAGCTCGATGACCCCACCCAGATTTGCATTCAGGAGCATCATTTCCAGGCGGCCTATACCGCGATTATGCGACAGCGAGGATAGGTCAGAAATGTCCTACACGAAATGTCCTACACAAAGTGGCACGCCGTCGCACACAAAGCTTTGTGGCGACGGCTATAGTTCTAGCCACGCTCGTCCATCTGTTGTTCAGCCAGCTGTCGCCACTCTTGAACACCGTAGGGCGGGACGACGACCGTAGCGGTGCGTGCGTTTTGGAGCGGAATCGCCAGTTCTAGGGGAATGTCCTTGGTCAAGGTTGCAAACACTGACCGTACATCGTACTGGGCAGCGTTAGTGGGTAATACCGGCGTTTGCGGATCGAGGGCTGGGGCGGCCTGCCACTGTAAGGTCGTGCCGGTTAACACCTGCAGGGGGCGGGTTGCATCGATATCTGCAATGCCTGGAAAACCCACCAACCGCAGATAGAGGCCCTGGAGCTGGGTGTCGTCGTAGCGCTTAAAGAGAACCGTTTGCCAGGCTCGGTCATTGCGGTCTCGGAAGCTTTGCCGTGACCGGAACGTGGTTTGCCCCGGACGCTCGTGGTACGTATGCAGCGAAGCCACGGGCAAGGCCTGAACGGGTCGCGTGCCCCCACCGAGCAACATCAGCATCAACAGCCCCACCACCAGCCACTGCCGCCAGATCCTGATGGTGCTTGCTGCGATGGATTTGAACACAGGTCTCTCAACAAAAACGATAGGAGAGGTGGCCTCCCCTATCGTTTAGTCTGACATAAACCTTTAGAGCCGGTGAGCCACCCTACATCCGGCTGAGGGCCGCCACCACAAACCGATAGCCGTCCGCTTCGCCTTCGTCCAGGTAAAGCTCCCCGGCACGGGTTAGATCGGCGCGGGCTCCCACCATATCGCCGAGGCTAGCACGAGCAATGCCACGGTAGTAGTAGACATCGGCATTCAAGCCATCGGCAGCAATGACCCGAGAGAAATCTGCATAGGCTGCGCTAGGATTGCCCAACTCGTAATAGGTGCGCCCCCGAGCCGCATAGGCATCCTGGTAGTCGGGGCTGATTTCAATGGCGGTAGCGTAGTCAAAGACAGCGCTTTGCAGATCGCCCATAATTGCGGCCGCATCGGCACGCCCTTTGTAGGCCTGGGCATAGTTGGGGCTAATGGCAATGGCATCGTTGTAGTCTGAGATCGCACCCCACTCGTCCTCGGCCATAACCTTGGCTTTGCCGCGCAGGTAGTAGGCCTCAGCCGAATCAGGCTCCAGATCGATCACCTTGCTGTAGTCATTGATGGCCACATCGTACTCGCCAGCATTGGCGTAGATGGTGCCCCGCGACAGGTAGGCATCAATGTGGGAGGGACGCATTTGAATGATAGAATTCAGATCGTCAATGGCAGAGTTGGATCGTCCCATAGCCGCCAGAATAAAGCTGCGGTTGTAGAGGGCCTCAATATTTTCTGGGTCAATGCGGACCGCCGTATTCAGATCGTCCAACGCTGCACGGTTGTTGCCCAGGTTGTAATAAGTGACGCCCCGATTGAGGTGAGCTTCGCCAAAGTCTTCCTGCAGCTCAATGGCGGTGGAGAAGTCAGTAATAGCTTCCTGATAGCTATCTAGCGCCTTGTAGGCGAGACCCCGATGGAGATAAGCCGGGGCATAGTCCGGCGCAAATTGGGTGGCAATGCCATAGTCTGCGATCGCAATCTCATAGTTGCCCAAATCGGCCTCCGTCAGGCCACGGTACAAATAGGCTTGCGCGTAGCCGGGGTTGGCTGCAA
>JBCBOC010000631.1:0-2993 GCA_039821475.1 Cyanobacteria bacterium J06632_22
CGCACTTACACGCCCAACAACTTCTGCATTGAAGACTGGCAGGGCGAAACCCGCGAAGGCTGGGTCCGTTGGATGGACCCCAACCAAGGCGGCAACCAAATCGCCGAACCCTACAAGGGCTGCTAAGGCGCTAAAGAATCTTTAATCTCAGACACCAACTAAAGTCCGTAGAGTAGCTTGGTGAAGTGTCGACAATAACTGGGGATAAACGACATGGGGACGTGGATCAAAGAAACGGATAAAGCCGTCTACTTGATGGAAGGGGGCTACTATCGCCAGAAGATCGACAAAACGCCTCGCAACGGCACCGTCGAAGGCGAAACCTTCTTTGCCACCCAAACCCTCAAAGACTGGCTCAACAGCACCGATGCCCCTGGTTTTATGCTGGTGTCGGTGGGCACAGGCACCAGCGAACCCCAGCCCATTTCTCAATCACCTACACCCAGCCCGGCACCCACGCCCAGCCCAACGCCGGAACCAGCCCCCACCCCAGCGCCCGTCCCCAGTCGTATCAAAATTGAGACCGTTCCCAGCCAGGTCAAAATCTACACCCCTTATCAGGTTTCCGGCACCGCCACATCAGACTTAGCCAACCAACAGGTTGAGCTGTTTGTTGATGGCAATCGTACTGCCGTGGCTCGCACCACTATCAAGGGCAATGGAGAATGGTCGCTCAAGTCAATTTTCCTGGCCGTTGCCAACCCCCAAGTGAGACAGCTGCGCGTCACGGCAGGCAGCAAAAGCGACACAGCAACCCTTCGCCTCACCCCCTACATCGAGAACCACCCCGGTGCGGCCCGACTTCCCCTCAGCGCCAGCGTGGGCAATGGCGGCAGCAACCGAGCCAGCGACGTCAAACTGGTTAGAGATCGATTTCGAGCCTTGGGCTACACCTTCATTCGGTCCAACTCCATTAACGATTTGATCTACGCAATTCGGCTCTTTCAGTCCATCATTGCGGGGTCCACCAGCGTCAGAGGAGATGGCCGCATCGACGTTAACCGAGGCACCCATCGCTTTTTAGAAGCGGCCAATGCCCCTCGATGGATGAAAATGCCCGGGCGCGGCGTCGGCTTTTATAACATTGAAGTGCTCGACCAACCTAATGACCATCATGACTTTGGCATTGATTGGATCAGTAACGTGATTCGCGCTGCCGGTATCCACTACGAACTATCCCACCGCAAAGGCAAGAGCAACATTGCCTTGATGGCCATTAACGACGTGAGTCTCACCAACGGCGGAGCAACCCCCGATCATAGAGGGCACCAGACCGGCAACGCCGGAGATATTGTCTTGCCCCACAAAGGCGGACGCTATGGCGGTATCACCTATAACGACGACAGATACGATCAGGCAGCAGCAGAAGCGATGTTGCGGTCACTCAGGGCACAGCCATGGGTCGATAAAGGCAACGTGTACTTTAATGATCCGGTTCTTCGCAACAAGGGTCTGTGTCGATACGTTGGTGGCCACAATGGCCATATTCACTTTCAACTCAATGTCCCGGCCCGTATTGGCTAGGCAACTGCTGAGTGTTCTTGTCATTACTCAACAACTAAGGCCTCACCCACGGGTCGATCTTTTGGCGTGAGCTGCAGATACAGACCGGGCACCACCAGCAGGGCAATGCAGGTGGCCGACATCAGACCAAAAATAATCGACATACACAGCGGATACCATTGGGCATCGCTCAATGCCAGGGGAATCAGACCAATAATGGTGGTAATCGATGTGGTCAAAATCGGGCGGAGGCGATCGCTAGCCCCTGCCGCCGCCGCATGACGGACATCCAGCCCCTCTTTGCGTCGCTCATTCATAGTTTCCACCATGACAATGGCATCGTTCACCACAATGCCCACCAACGCAATCACACCAATCATCACCGGGAAAGAGAATGACAGCCCCAACACGAACAACCCAAACAAGGTACCAATCAAGGCAAAGGGAATGGTGAGAATAATAATGATCGGCTGAGTGTAGGAGCCAAACTGCAACACCAGCACAGCAAACACCAAGAAAATGGCCACCACCAGCATCTGCCCTGCCGATCCGAAGGTCTCGCTGCTGGTATCGGCATCACCGCCAAAGCGATAGGTATACCCTCTAGGCCAGCGCCCGGCATTCGCCTCTTCGCTGAGGTTGGGATCGTATTGCAGCTCGGCCAGTTGAGGGGTGAGCACCGACACAACCTCAGAATCGTAGAAGTCTTGCCCCGGAATCACCTTGGCCAACACTGTGACGCTGCGCTGGGTATCGCGGTGGGTAATGGACAGCGGCACTGCCCCTTGCACCGGTTCGAGCAGGGCTTCTGCCGGTAGCGCCTCACCACTGGGTGTCATGAACCGAATGGTGGCAAACTCATCGAGTCGCGACGGACCGCCAACACGCCCCTGCAGCGAGGGCCAGCGCGTACTGAGGTAAATATCTAAGTCTTCTTCGCCACTGCCAATGGAAAAGTCTCCCACATCGTTATCGGTCATCAGATAGCGACCCTGTAGACCCAAGTCGTCTTGACTGATGCCGTAGAAATCTAGCGCCTCCCGTTTGGGTACCAGCTTATAGTCTTCTCGCAAACTGCCCAGGTCATCGCGCACATCCATCGTGCCCGGAATCTCTCGTAGGAGCTGCTGCACCTGACTCGAAATCTCTCGCAGCGTCTGCAGGTCATCACCAAAGATCTCAACTTGAATTGGATCTGCACCACCCCCTGCAATGGGATAACCCGTTGTCAAAATAGCGCCAGGATAGTTACGAATCACCGCCTGCTCTAGGGTTGCCTTCAGGTCGCGGGCGTATTCGAAGGAGTTGCGGTTGCGATCGCGACGGTCCACAAACACCGCCGATAGGCCGACAAAGTAGTCGGCATTCCCTGGCTTAATTTCGCTAGAGGCCACGAGACCACTACGCTGACCCACCAGCTTCACCACACTTTCAAACACCAGGCTATCGTCCGAGTCTCGATAGTTTCGCAATCGCTCCCCGATCTGGTC
>JBCBOC010000720.1:0-2491 GCA_039821475.1 Cyanobacteria bacterium J06632_22
CCGCACCGCCAGGGTATAGGCCGTACCGGGCACCCCCTGTTCCGCCAGGCAAAACCGCGTAAAGTAATCAAACAGGTCACCGCATCGCACCCGCACCCCGTCCACAAAAATTTGGGCATCCTCGGCCCACCAGGTCAGCGCCAACCGCAGCGTCAGACCACCCAGAACGTAGCCCTGCAAATGTTCTGGCACCACGATTTGCTGATAAAGCCACAGCACCTGCTGCCCCCGTCCCCAGGCAATATGCTGCCGACCATTCAGCTCAGCAACCGGCCAGCCAGCACCCTGCGCCAGCACCCGTTCCAACGGGACATCCCCTCTACAGTGATGCCAGTTGCCCTGACAGTCCTGCTGGCTAAGGTGACGCAGCCGCTGCAGGGCTTGGACAAAGGTGGTCGAACCAGGATCGTTGGCAGGCATATCTTCCGTTAAGATCAGAGAGCGAGATATTCCGCTCAGGTTAATCCCGTTCATCATACGAGTCACCGGGTGATGCCGGTTGCCACCAGCCCCATGCCCTCTTCATCACGTCCTTACCAAAGCCGACTACTACGACTGGTACTGAGCCAGTTTCAGCAAGGGATGGAACGGCAACGGCAACTGTGGCAACACGCCAAATCTGCCCTGCTAAGGGGGGCACAGGCGACGCTGTACCCCATCTATGTGCTCATGCGCACGGTTAGGGCCACAGGCCAACAAATCGGCAGTGCCCCCCAAAACCTGTTGCATCGATTTCGTCGTCCCCAACCTGCTACATCTACTGCTGCAGGCCAATCCACCACAGCCCCCCCTTCCCTCACATCCGCGCCAGTCCAGCCGTCTAACCTTCTCCCCCCAGACCAGTACATCATCCAAGCCCTGACAACAGCCCGACAGTGGCAGCTACCCGTCCCCTCAGGAGCACTGGAGGCAGCGTTACCCAGATGGTTACGGCACCGCCCCAAGCCCTCCCCCAAGGTGCGGGGCATTGCCATGGATATCCAGTCGAGATCGCTCCAGTTGATCGATGAGTACAACTGCCCACTAAATATTTTGACGGATGCCCAAAGTAAAGACCTTCAACACATCATTTCAGAGGGTCTCGACAAGGCAGACCTCACGGCACTCCACCCGCCATTGCCCCGTTCACAACCCAAGCCCTCATCGCTGCAGGCAGCCAATACCGCTTCCTTGCGACGGCTACAACCTAAAGTTTTGCTACGGTTACCCTTTGTCGGCGCACTATTTCCAGCTGGCACTGCTGCCATAAACCAGGCACCATCTGAGACAACGACATCTGAGACCACGACACCGCAGCCGACATCCTTAACGGTTGACGCAACTCGACTACCCGCAGCTGCCATACATACGTCGAAACTACAGCAGCCAGCCTCACCACAACAGCCCTCTCAGAATAGCCGCCTAAACGGACATCGTGCCAAGCGCATCACCGCATCCTCCGCATGGGACGTCCCCATCATCGAGTCAGTCTACATTGAGCATCCTCTAGAAAAACTTTTGCGATGGCTAGACCAGTCACTTTCCTGGATTGAAAGCCATATCACCAGACTTTGGGCTTGGATCAGCCATGCCACACCTTGAACGATCGCCATTCCAGCACCCAAACTACGCTCAATTGCATTCGTCGCGTTGCTAAGGTCAGTATCTGGAACTGAGCTCGTGAATATTGACGCCCCGCAAGGCCGTCGCATGCTTTGACCTGCCCTTCGAAGGCCATAAACTATCACAGACCAGACAGTTCAACGCACTAGACATTTCTGTAAATCGTTGCTGAATTCTAGTGCCTTAACCTGGAGAGATATCTAGCCTACCAAGCATAGCCCCCTTAACAATAGCTCCTGGGAAAGGACCGAGAAGCAACACCAATATGTCCTCAAATTCATCCATTAGCCGTTACGCAACCAAACTTTTCAGAGGCTATAGAGTACCTTGCATACTGAATGTCCTTGCCATTTTGCCCTTCGTGGGGCTAACCCTCTATATCAAGATCTCGACACTGATTAATGGCTACTCTGAGGGTCGTACCCTACGGCGCAGCAATGGCATTGAGTTACTGCAAGCCCTATTTGAAGAACCCTACAGCGGGCAACTTTATACAGGCCTCCTCACAGAGATCTCCGAAATCCTGTGGTGTTTTCCCATTGCTATCTGCTTCTTTAGTTACAACTTACTGCCCCGTCACAGCCACTACCGACCGATGAGACGCTATCTCCTCTGGCTAGGCATTTTTCTAATTATGCTTCTCATGGACGATGTCTTTAGACTGACGCTGCTGCTGCACAGCTATGCTAATTGGCCTAAGGCTATGTCCTATATTTTGTATGGGAGCTTTGCAATATTAATGAGCTATCGCCACTGGCGAATTATTGTGCAAACCCCCTATGCATTCTTGCTCTTGTCTGTCGTTTTTCTATTCCTCTCCAGCGCTGTCGACCTGTTGCCCATTAATGGCGTGGGTACACCCATCCTTCTAGAAGACGGCAGTAAGCTA
>JBCBOC010000163.1:0-7196 GCA_039821475.1 Cyanobacteria bacterium J06632_22
AGTGGCCTGATTCATCGGATTCATTTCAATCGAGTACTTATGTGCATCACTCGTCTCTGTGAAGGGGCGAGTGGTTTTCTTTGCGGGCCGCTTCGCTCCAATACTGAACACTTGGATCCCAAAACTGTCCTCAGCAAAGTGGCGAGAGCTACAGCAGCCAGATCCATTAGGGAAAGGCTACCCCGCTATCTTCTTGGGCCATTTCGTTGTGTGCCAAACGGGATAGCCCGGTACTGGGTGTCTTGACGTAAATGGCGAAGACTATATATCAGGCCCGCCGTATCTCACAAACCCCAAGTCAGGGCCTTGGTGGCGACGGCATCGCATCAAGGCGCTACAGTAGAACGCATACGTCTTTTTTAGTGCCTACTGTGTCGCTGCTTACGCTCAGTCAAATCGGCAAGACTTACCGAAACGGCACCGTGGCCCTCCAGGATGTGAACCTCACGGTGACGCCGGGGGAGTTTGTCAGCTTGGTGGGGCCGTCGGGCTGCGGTAAGAGTACCGTGCTGCGGCTCGTGGCCGGTTTGGGGGAGCCCACCGATGGCACCGTGCAGTGGGGGGTGCCGCCAGAGGCGCGCAAGCTGGCCTTTGTGTTTCAAGATGCGGCGCTAATGCCCTGGGCCACGGTGGTAGATAACGTTTATTTGCCGCTCAAGCTGGCGGGTAAGCGGCTGCGGTCCGTGCGTAGCGAAATTCAGGCGGCGCTGAACCTGGTGGATTTGCAGGGCTTTGAAAGCAGCTACCCCCGTGAGCTGTCAGGGGGTATGAAAATGCGTACCTCCATTGCTCGGTCTCTGGTGACGCAGCCGAACGTGCTGCTGATGGATGAGCCCTTTGGGGCGCTAGACGAGATGACCCGCAGTCGTTTGAATAGCGATCTGTTACACCTCTGGGAGCAGCAGCAGTGGACGGTGCTGTTTGTTACCCACAACATTTACGAGGCGGTGTATCTCTCGTCGCGGGTCGTGGTGATGGCGGCGAAGCCGGGGCGCGTCGTAGCAGATGTCCCCATTGATGAGCCCCATCCCCGCAACGAAGACTTTCGCACGTCGGCTCGGTTTAATCAGTATTGTCGGGAGATTTTAGAACGGCTGCATCGGGCGGAAGGTGAAGTGGTGAGGCGGTGAGGGCGCTGGGCTGGGTGCTAAGGCGATGGGAATAGGCAATTTGATGGGGGGATGAGGCATGGTTAAGACTTACGAGAAGAGTGATACGGGAGCAGTGGCCCCATCCAGAAAGCAGGTGCGATGGCTAAGTCGGTCCAGGGGACCATCGCAACCACGTTTGCCGTTGCCGACCACCTGGCTGCCGCCCTTAATTGTGGGTATTTTGGCCATTGCCGCTTGGGATATGGCGGTACGGGTCACCAACACGCCCCCCTACCTGCTGCCGGGGCCGGGCCTGGTAGTGCAGACCCTGATTGCTGAGTGGTCCAGCCTGTTTCCGTCGATGCTGGTGACGGTGCAGATTACCGTGGTGGCCTTTGTGATGGCGGTGGTGTCGGGGCTGCTGATTGCCGTGCTGTTTACCCAAAGCAAATGGATTGAGCGCAGCTTCTTTCCCTACGCGGTGATTTTGCAGACTACGCCCATTGTTGCCATTGCCCCGTTGATTATCATTTGGTTTAAGAACAACACCTTTATGGCCCTGGTCACCTGTGCCTGGATTGTGGCCTTCTTTCCCATTGTCTCGAACACGACCCTGGGGCTTAAAAGCGCCGACCACAACTTGCAAAATCTGTTTCAGCTCTATGGGGCTTCCCGCTGGCAAACCCTTTGGCAGCTGCGGCTGCCCAGTGCCCTACCCTACTTTCTGGGCGGTCTCAGAATCAGCGGCGGCCTGGCCCTGATTGGGGCGGTTGTGGCCGAGTTTGTTGCCGGTACCGGCGGTGCACGATCGGGCATTGCCTACCAGATTTTAATGTCCAGCTTTAACCTGCAAATTCCCCGCATGTTTGCGGCCCTGCTCATGACTACTGTGCTGGGGGTGACGATCTTTTGGGGGCTGACGCTGCTGTCGGATCGGCTGCTGCGAGACTGGCATGAGAGTGCGGTGCGGCGGGAGAATTGAGGCAATGTGAACAGAAAAAGGAGACGGGGAAAAAGGGCAACATTTGTACCTACGACCGATAGGCACGGGCCCGTAACTTCGCTACGCTATTCAGGTCCATGCCACCTGATCGCCTTACCCCCATGCCCTTGCAAATTCCCACTGCGCCCCACTACTGGCTGCTGAATGCGAGAGTACCTGTCTGCCTGTTGGATGCTGAAGGCCTAGAGCCCATCGAGTTGCTACGGTCTTCGGCCCAGCGAGAAGATTTGGTGGCGGTGGACGTTGAAATTCAGGCCGGTCGCATTCAAACCTTAATTGCAGCGGGCACGGCTCAGACCGAAGCCCTGCCCTCGGTAGACCTGCGTCAGGGGCTGATCTGGCCTTGCTTTGTCGATGCCCACACCCATTTGGACAAGGGCCATATCTGGCCCCGCCAACCCAACCCCAACGGCACCTTTGACAGTGCATTAGACGTGGTGCGGCAGGACCGGGAGGCCCACTGGCAGTCAGAGGATGTGTTTCGGCGGATGGAATTTGGCCTGAAGTGCAGCTATGCCCACGGCACCCAGGCTGTGCGAACCCATTTAGATGCTTTTGGCCCCCAAGCCGAGATTAGCTTTGCCGCCTTTCGCGCGTTGCAGGCGGAGTGGGCGGAACGGCTGACGCTACAGGCAGTATGCATGGTGACGCTGGACTATTTTTGCACCCCAGCGGGGGAGCGGCTGGCGGACCTGGTGGCCGAAACGCCGGGGGGGGTGCTGGGGGGCGTGGCCTTTATGAATGATGACCTGGCCGCTCAGATGGATCGTACCTTTGCCCTGGCCGAGGAACGGGGCCTGGATTTGGACTTTCACGCCGATGAGAGTCTGAACCCAGAGGACATTTCTTTGCGGTACGTGGCCGAAACCAAACTCAAGCTCGGCTTCACCGGACGGGTCACCTGCGACCACTGCTGTAGCCTGACGGTGCAGTCCCCAGAAGATGTCGAGAAAACCCTATCGGCGGTGAAGGCTGCCGAGGTGGCGATCATTAGCCTGCCGATGTGCAACCTGTACCTGCAGGACCGCCAGCCAGGGCGCATGCCGCGCTACCGGGGGGTGACCCTACTGCCCGAGATGCAGCAGCGGGGCATTCCGACGGTCCTGGCCAGCGATAACTGCCGCGACCCGTTCTACGCCTACGGTGACCATGACGGGCTAGAAGTGTTTGTGGAGTCGGTACGCATTGGTCAGCTTGACCGACCCTATGGGACCTGGCCCAGCGCGGTCACGACCACAGCCGCCGAGGCGATGGGTCTGCCGGATATGGCGCGCATTGCCGTGGGGCAACCGGCGAATCTGGTGTGCTTTACCGAGCGGACGCTGAACGAGCTGGTGGCGCGGCGCGGTCGAGATCGCACCGTCCTGCGCCATGGTCAACCCATTGAGATGACTTTGCCCGCCTATGCTGAATTGGACGATCTGCTGGTGTAGAAACCTTAACCACGGGTGCAAACCGTGCCGGGATGATTGGGATGGAGCTGGGCACAATGGCCTAGTGGTCTGTCAACTGACGCTGCACTAGGTAATCATCTTTAGAAGATCTCGTAAGAAACACGATGACGTTTCATTCAAAAATAGACCTTTGGTTTTGGGTTGTGCCCGTGATGCTGGGCGTAATACTGCTGGCTACCCTTGCTGGCGCCGTCACCGCGTCGTCTGCCACGGCGACTAATGCCCTAATGCTGACGGTGATTTTGGTGTCGCTGTCCTTGGCCTTTGTGGTTTGGATTATGCTCAGCACCCGCTACACCGTCCAGGGCGAGGCGCTGCAGATTCAGGCGGGGCCGTTCCACTGGCGCATTCCCGTTAGCAGTATTGGTCAGGTCAGGTGCTCTCGCAACCCGCTATCAGCCCCTGCGCTGTCTCTAGATCGTCTAGAGGTCAGCTACGGCGAACGCAAAAAGATTCTGATCTCCCCCGATAATCGAGATCGCTTTCTTGCGGCCATCAACCGTCCGCTGGCGCAATGACCTCCCCCCAGAAAAGTTCGATCTAAACCTCCGATCTAAAGTCTGGTTTCCCGACCGGCTGAAGGTCATTAACCTGTGCTAAAACTACTGGCATAGGCAGCCTCGCCGCTACCCTCCACTGGGCCTCTGCATTGAAGATGCCAGAAAATGCTATCCCGAGATGCACCCCAGCACAGTGGACCATAAACGTAATAACCCCATCTGCTGTAGATACCCTCTGAAAGGAAAGACCCATGGGCCTATTTGATCGCGTTGGTCGTCTCGTTCGTGCCAACATCAACGATGCCGTCAGCAAAGCCGAAGATCCAGAAAAGATCCTGGAGCAGACGATCATCGATATGCAGGAGGACCTGGTGCAGATGCGGCAGGCGGTGGCCGGGGCCATTGCCAGCAAAAAGCGGGTTGAGCAGCAGTTTGAAAAGTCCCAGTCCGAGGCCAATACTTGGACCCAGCGGGCTCAGCTAGCCCTGCAAAAAGGCAACGAGGACCTAGCCCGCGAGGCGCTGACCCGTAAGAAGTCCCATGTGGAAACGGCCAATGCGCTGAAGGCCCAGCTTGACCAGCAAAATGTCCAGGTGGATGGCCTCAAGCGCAACCTGATCGCCCTAGAGAGCAAAATTTCTGAGGCGAAAACCAAGAAAGATATGCTCAAGGCCCGTGCCAGTGCTGCCAAGGCCAACGAAAAGTTGCAAAAGACCGTAGGCACGCTGGGCACCAGCAGCGCCATGGGGGCTTTTGAGCGCATGGAAGAAAAGATTCTACAGATGGAAGCACGCGGTCAGGCCGCAGCAGAACTGGCCGGGGCCGACCTGGAGAGTCAGTTTGCCCAGCTAGAGGCTGGCAGTGATGTGGACTTTGAGCTTGAGGCCATGAAGGCCCAACTCGGTGGCGGCTCGGTTGGCCAAGAGTCCTTGCCCCCGGCAGACGCACAGCCGGTGGACATGCCGAAGGATGCTGTGGTGGATAAGGAGCTGGAAGCGCTTAAGCAAGAATTGGACAACCTGTAAGCGCGCCTTCGCCGCTGTTGCACGGGTTTGTGTAAGGGCGGCGTCACATAGTGAATGTCGTTGGCAAAACGCTCCCAGTTGGGGGCGTTTTGCTTTAGGTGTTTATACCAAATCCAGGTTCTAAAACTCCGGCTCAACCCTTCTGTTTCATTTCATCTCAGAGCGACTCGTTTCGAGGGGAAACACATTGGAGCAGGTATCAGCGAATCAAGTCGGCTTTCCCGGACGGGAGGAGGCCACAGGCGTAAAGCTTTGACAAAACACCTCAGCTCAAGGCGTGCTATGAAAACACTTCTCTCCGGTTTGTCTCTGTCGGCGGTGCTGCTGACGGCTACGACGGTTAATGGGCAAACGATTTTGCCCGCTACTGAGCCTAATATTGACCAGGTGGTGGCCGACCATCAGGTGGCAGTGTGCCGTCAGGACTGGGCCGAGGCGGAGCGGCAGGTGAGTGTATTGATGGCGCTGTATAGTGTGACGCCGGAGCTGCGTCAGGAGCTGGTGGCCCTGCGTCAGCAGTATGTGCTGTACCGGGCGAATGATACTCAGTTTGACACCGTGCCGGGCTGTGCGAGTGTTGTTTTGCCAGTGGAGCCGGTGGTGGAAGATGAGGCCCCGTTGGTGCCGTTGGGGTCGGGGTTTGATAACAGCTTTAACAACAGTTTTGACGGGCCACCGCCGCCACTGTCGTCCCTGGGCAGTGTGTCTAGGGGCGGCATTCCCGTGCCGCCTGCCAGTAATACGGTGGTGATTGCCGGTGATGGGGCCAGTACTGTGACGATTACGAGGGTTTATCACCGGGGTAATGTGGTGTACGGCACCCTAGTGAACAACACTGGCAGAACGGTGCAGGGGGTACAGCTTTTGGCTTCGCTTTATGACAGTGGTGTGGGCTTTGCCCATGCGGCCCAGTATGCCTACGAGGGGGCCATTGGACCCGGTGGGCGGGTGGAGGTGCCGATTTTGATTGAGGGGGCTGGGGCCTACGGAGAACCGGGGGGCATCCTGTCGAATCCTACGGTTGAGGTTTGGGCGACGGGGTTTTGAAAACTGTTGCCGCTCACATCTCCTATTTTGCCTGTAAATAAGCGATGACGGTGTCATACCCTTGTGCTTGGGCAAGGGTGAGTGGCGTTTCGTCAAAGGTGTTGGTGGCTGTAATATCGATACCGGCGCTGACCAGCTGCTGCGTTAAAAACAAGATTTCGGCTTCGTCGTCGGCTGTGTTGTTGGCTCTATGTTTTAACAGCTCATGAAGGGCGTTGCGGTTGTAGGTGTCCATGGCGTTGACGTCAATGCCATGGACCAATAAAAACTCGGTCGCGGAGGCGGGCATAAACAGCACGGCGTTGTGCAACAGCGTGCTGTTAAACTCGCCGCGGCGGTGGTTGATATTGGCCCCTTGGTCGAGCATCAGTTGGGTGACGATGGGGTCTTCTTCCATGAGAGACCAGTAGAGCAGATCGTTGAGTACGTCTGGGGGGTAGTTGCGCTTTTGCAATAGGGCCTGGGCTTTGGCGGAGTTGCCCCCCTGGATGGCCAGCTCTAGGCTAAGGTTGGGGAATAGTGCCGGGGTGCCGATGATGACGAGGGCGACGGTTGCGGCCAAGCCAATGAGCACTCGCCAGCGGTAGCGGCGCACCCAGTCGAAGACGCGGTCAATGTTGCCGAGCCCATAAAACAGGCCGCCCAGCAGTGCCAACAGTATGGAGACAATAACAACTTCGGTAAAGTCTGTGGGCAGGTCGATGGCGGACCCACCAATTTTGAGGGCCAGGTTCCAGTCGAAGAGGGTGTTGAGGCTGCCTGCGATGAGAGTCATCCCGGCGGCGAGGACGATCAGGACGCCCATCAGTTGGAGGAAGGCTGGCATAGGAAACAGTTAAGACGCTATTCCTATGTTTCCCAGATGAGTAGCTTGCTCAGGAATGGATTGTGGAAATCGTCCAGACTTGCTTCATAGAGGTAGCGATGACGGCAACATTGTTGCTGGAGTATCGAGCACGTTTTCATCTATGAAGGCTCATTTATTGCCTTTCGGCTACCTCTAGCCACTTATTAATAGAGTTTACTCCAAGCGACAACAGTAAATCTTGTATTGAGACTACACGATTTAGCATTGC
>JBCBOC010000743.1:0-2384 GCA_039821475.1 Cyanobacteria bacterium J06632_22
AGCGCCTCCCGTTTGGGTACCAGCTTATAGTCTTCTCGCAAACTGCCCAGGTCATCGCGCACATCCATCGTGCCCGGAATCTCTCGTAGGAGCTGCTGCACCTGGCTCGAAATCTCTCGCAGCGTCTGCAGGTCATCACCAAAAATCTCAATTTGAATGGGATCTGCCCCACCCCCCGCGATGGGATAGCCCATCGTCAAAACAGCCCCTGGATAGCTACGCACAACCTCCTGCTCTAGGGTCGCTTTTAGCTCACGGGCGTAATCAAAGGAGTTACGGTTACGATCGCTGCGGTCGACAAACACCGCTGATAGGCCGACAAAATAGTCGGCAGTCCCCGGCTTAATTTCGCTAGAAGACACCAGACCACTGCGCTGGCCGACTAACTTCACGACACTCTCAAACACCAGGCTATCGTCCGAGTCTCGATAGTTTCGCAATCGCTCCCCGATCTGGTCAGCCACAGCTTGGGAGGTTTCTAAGGTTGCAGCTGGGGGTAGTTCTACATTGATGCTCAACTTATTGTCGTCATCGACCGAAAACAGAGAGCTGGGCAACTGACTAAACAAAATCGATGCGCACACAAACAACGCGATCGCCCCTGCCGTCCACAGTCGGGCCACATGGCGATTCGGGATTGTCACCCGCAGGCTCCACTGTGAAAACTTTTCAGAGGCCACTTCCGTTAATCGGTCAACATAGGTTTTAGACTCGCCATGACCGGCTTGATTGCCCAGCAGGTATTTTGACAGGGGTATCACGGCCAGCAGCGCCAATATATAGCTCATGACCAAACAGGTAATGGCGCTAATGGGAATCAGGCGAATGAACTTACCCAAGGTGCCAGAGATGGCCATCAGCGGGGCCATAGCCAAGATCGTCGTGAGCTGCCCTGTAAACGCAGGCGAAGCATAGGTTTGAACGGTTTTAATCGCCGCCTGGGGAAAGGTCAGCCCTTGCACAAAAATACCGTCATGCATGCCCTCTAGCATGAGGATAAACACATCCACCAACAGGCCCAGGGCCAAAATCATGCCCACTGTAACCATGGTGTTGAGGGTGTACCCCAGCATCCAAAGGATAAACAGCACCCCAGCAAAGGTCAGGGGAATTGCTAAACCTGCAATCAGCGCCTCGCGCCAGGTTAGCGCCACAAACAAGACGGCAAACACCAGCAGCGATGCCTGCAATACGTTACTCCCCAGATTCGATAGGTCACCTCGAATGGAAACGGCATCGTTCGTCAGCACCCGATAGTCCATGCCAAAGGGCCAAATGTTGGGGTCTTGGCGAAGTTGTTCCATCTCCGCCAACACATCGTCAATCACCTGAATGGTGTCGCTACCCGCCACCTTGACCACTTCTAGGTTAATCGTGGGACCAAAAGAACTCCCTTCCCAACTCACAAAGGCCCGTTGCTCTTCTCTTTCGAGTCCCTGATAAACATCGGCAACCTCCGACAAAGACACGACACGACTGTCATCTAGACGAGCAACAGGTAAATTCTTTAGGTCTTCTAAGGCGCGAAAGCGTCCATATAGCCGTACCTGTGCACCAATCTGATCATCGCGGACGAGATCCCAAGAACGGTCGATGTTCCCTTCCTGAATAGCGTTGCGCACCTGAGTTGCCGAGATGCCCAACGTGGTCAGGCGACTGGGAATCATCTGCACATGGATGACCTCGTCTCGCTGACCGCCCAGGTTAACTTCTCGCACGTTTTGAACAGACTCTAGGCGCTCCTGTAAGTCTTCAGAGGCTTGGCTCAACAGTTCAATGCCGAGCCCCTCTCCTGTTAGGGCCAGGGTCAATACCGGCGTATCTTGTTGAGAGACCTGTTCAAAGGACGGCTTTTCTCGTCCAGTAGATTCAGCAGGCAGCTCCGACTCAGCATCGTCGACCTTACCCCGCAAAGCCTGAATAGACTCGGCGACAGGGGCTTCAGCCTTAAAGGCCACATTGATAATAGAGACCGAGTTAAAGGTGGCACTGGTAAAGTCGTCAAGGCCCTGAAGGCTCTTGATTTCTTCTTCTATTTTGTCTGTAACTTGGTTCTCGATGGTTTCAGCATCGGTGCCCCCCCAAGTGGTGGTAATCAACGCACGGGCGATTTTAATCTCAGGATCTCCTTCTTTCACCATCGAGAAGTAACCCATCAAGCCGCCCATTAGCAGCATAAAACACAACAAAATCGCAAAAATCTGTTGCGTGAAAAAGAAGGATATCCAACTGGGGATATTACCCGTGGCGGCGGATTCAGGTTGCGCAGGAGACGAAGATGAGGGCCGTTCTGCTGTGGTCATAGCCCTGACTCCCGCTGAATCACCTCAACCGGTGTGCCATCGACAAGGCGGTTTTGACCTTCGACCACGACCTGATCTCCA
>JBCBOC010000066.1:0-10309 GCA_039821475.1 Cyanobacteria bacterium J06632_22
ACCGTGTTGTTAGACGCCTGACCAGTGGGGTAAACCTGACCACGACCGCGGTTACCGCCCACATGGATCTGGTACTTACCAAAGCTGACGTTCTTGTCCTTGGACGGGTCGGGAGACAGAACAGGGAACACGATTTCCTGGTACTGCTCACCGGGCAGGGGACCAACCAGCAGAATATTCTCTTGCTCTTCGCTGTAAGGCAGGAAGTATGTACTGCCGACTTCTTCAGCAATCTCTTCGGGAATACGATCCGCAGGGGCGAGCTTAAAGCCCTCGGGCAGCATCATGACAGCGCCCACGTTCAGGCCTGCTTTGCTACCGTCGCCCAGAACCTGCTGGCTATCCAAGTCGTAGGGAATCTTGACCGTTGCCTTGAACACCGTGTCCGGCAAAACCGCCTGGGGAACTTCAACCTGAGTCGGCTTAGCCGCCAGGTGACAGTTAGCACAGACAATGCGACCGGTGGCCTCCCGAGGTGTCTCGTAGTTCTCCTGGGCCCAGAAAGGATAAGCCTGAGCAGATTGGGGAAAGAGCCAAGCGCTTGTCAGTAGCAGGGAAAAGGCTGCGATCGCAACGCCCATTCCTCGCGATAGACGCTGGAGCAACCCCCATAAGAGCGCTCGCTTGGCGCTCAGCCGAAAAAGATTGAATTTCATCCGTCAAACGTCGTAGGTATCAGTATCTAATCGTTTTAGTTCAGCTCAAGAAGCTGAAATCATAAAAGCATTGCCTTGGAATCGGAGTCCCGTCAGGCTCTGCCCAGCAGCGTAGATCCAACCGAACAAGGCTCCGTTAGATCTGCGCTGAGTTGGACTATGCCCACCAGGGCGCTTCGTCCGTGCGGAAGTCCGTTTCGGTCCACTCAGTGAGGACAACATTGTCATCATCTGTGGTGTCAGCGTGGGCCAAGGCCAGAGACAGCGGTGCAGGACCACGAACGACTTTACCCGTGGCATCGTACTGAGACCCATGACAGGGGCACATGAACTTATTTTCGCTAGCATTCCAGGGCACAACACAGCCCAGGTGTGTGCAAACCGAGTTGATGCCGTAGCTACCAATGGCCTTATCATCGGTGACCACAAGATAGGTCGGGTCACCCTTAAGCCCCTGCACCAGTACCCGATCGCCAACAGCGTGCTCGGCTAGAAATTCACTTGCTTTAACGTCGTTTCCTAGCTCATTTTTAGCGGTGGTGCCGCCACCGGCTGCACCACTGGAGGCAGGCAGGAAGTATTTAACGACGGGATAAAGAGCGCCGACCACTGTACCCGTTGCGGTACCGAAGGTCAGCAGGTTCATAAACTGACGACGACCGAGACCGGGTACATCAGCGGATCCAGAGGAAGCTTGAGCCATAATTGCCAGACTTTAAGGATGTAATACAGATGTTTAAGGTTGCTGCCCATGACATTGCCAGGGTCTAGCAGCCAATAGGCCATGCTCCAGCAGCCCATGGGCCATGCTCTAACGGCCCATAAGTCAGACCGTATCAGAGAGCCGGAGCCCCTTCGGGCACACAGACGTGTTCGTCAGGAGCACTAAACTGGCGCTGTCACAGAAGTTAGCAGCTTCCTACACGTATTATTACATTTCACAGTCATGGGTCTGGCCTCGTGACGTCGCCTCACCGCCAAATACCCCCTCCCATAGGCCGCAATCGCGACCGCGACAGGGGCAGTCTTCCATACCAGAAAATCAATAGAACCCTTTAATCACAGGCTTTTCAAAAATAAAATATTCATTAACCTCAATAATGAGCAAGGCCCACAAACGCCTTAACGCCCATCGAAAACCTGTAAATTTTGCCGCCGGGAAAGCGTAAATAAATGTAAACTCAAGCTCAGTTAGACCTACACCCCCATAGCCATGACAGCCGAGGATCTGCAAACGCTATTGATTGAAAAGTGGGGCTATTCCTACGATGTCCAGATACGGAAAACACCGACCAAACTATTTTTTCAAGTGATGTGGCGTTACCAAGAGCAAGCATCATTCCCCATGACTGAGGCCGAATATTTAGAACATTTGGCAGACATGGTCACGTATCTGGAGGGGATGGGCACTTTGGAACAGGTGACGACAGCCATTCGAGAAACAAAAGAGAAGCCCCGTCTCGGCAAAGCCGTTAGCATTCCGATTGAGTTGGGGGGACGAGCATCCGAGTGGCTGATCAATTGATCCGGTGATGCGGCTCAATAGTTATAGTCGCCCCACAATTGCCCCAGCGCCCGCCATAGCTATCAGCTCCCCCAACCGTTCTACAGAATTGCTAGATAAGCCACACTAGCGCCCGGCGGCTCAGTCAGCTCACGAGGTTTATTGCCTGGCAGTCATTGGATGAGTCTTCGTGAGTAGGTGTTCATGGGCTACAGCTAGGCTAAGTATCGGGGTTTTATAGTGACGCGTATAAGCTTACGGACAACCCATAGCCCCCGAAGGCTTCGGGATGGCCTCAGGCTAAACCTCGGCCGAACCGTGGCCCTTGCGCAAAGCGGTCATTGCGCAAAATGATGGACATTACAACATCTAACCTCAGGATTTCATTAAACTTGACCGTCCGAGACAGATTTCTTTGACTATTCTTGAATTGATGCATCTCCAGAGCGCCCCCTGGTCAATCAACCTTTAGGATATCGGCATCTTTTTGGACGCTGTCGGTTGAGATGGCCAGCAGAATGTTACATATATAACAATCTAGCGGTATAAAACCCACCGCCCCCTGTCCGTGTTTTTACCTTTTGCAACTCGCTTTAGTCAGACTGCGCCTTAAATTTTGAATCACTGCTGAAATGATTTACATCATTTCACGATCTAAATTGCTCGTCTTTAATTAACTGCTGCATATCATCGCAACGCCATAACAATCGCTTGCGCCGTTGTCCAAACGTTCTTTGACTTCTCTGAGGCTCTGCCGTGATTCAATCTGTGCCGCTGCCGGTCAAACCCTCTCTTCCCCGTCTGTCCGACAATAGCCGACTCAAAATCTTCGCTGGTTCCTCCAATCTCAACTTGACGAATGAGGTAGCCCGCTACCTAGGGATCGAAGTGGGTCCCATGGTCCGTAAGCGCTTCGCCGATGGCGAGCTGTACGTCCAAATCCAAGAGTCGATTCGGGGCTGTGATGTCTACTTGATGCAGCCTACGAGCTATCCCGTAAACGATCACTTGGTCGAACTCCTGGTGATGATCGATGCCTGTCGCCGCGCGTCTGCCCGACAAATTACTGCGGTGTTGCCTTACTACGGCTACGCGAGGGCTGACCGTAAAACGGCCGGGCGCGAATCGATTACTGCAAAGCTAGTAGCCAATCTGGTCACCCAGGCGGGCGCGAACCGAGTGCTGGCCATGGACCTGCACTCCGCCCAAATTCAGGGCTATTTTGATATCCCCTGTGATCACATTTATGGTTCGCCGGCTTTGGTGAACTATCTCCTACAGAAAAAACTGGACGATTTAGTCGTGGTGTCCCCAGACGTCGGTGGGGTTGCCCGAGCTCGGCATTTTGCGAAAAAGCTGAACGATGCGCCCTTGGCTATTATCGACAAGCGCCGACAGGCCCATAACGTTGCCGAGGTGATGAACCTCATTGGTGATGTGCGCGGCAAAGCCGCTGTCCTTGTAGACGACATGATCGACACGGCGGGCACGATCTCTGAAGGGGCCCGAGTGCTAAGGGCAGAAGGGGCCCGCGAGGTCTATGCCTGTGCCACCCACGCAGTCTTCTCAGATCCAGCGGTGAAGCGGCTCTCAACCGGCATTTTTGAAGAGGTCATTGTCACGAATACCATTCCACTCCCCGACGACAAGCGGTTTGACCAGCTGGTAACGCTGTCCGTGGCTGGGTTATTGGGCGAAGCTATTTCGCGCATCCATGAGGAAAGTTCAGTCAGCAGCATGTTCCGAGAGTAGCCTGCCGCATCAGTTGGAACGGGCCAGACTGCCGCAGCGGGCATCGCCCAAGATCCGTCCCACCTCTAGTTGGAATGGGGTACCCACGGGGCTAACTTGCCACTCGGGCTGGGTGCGATCGCACCGATACGTTTCCCCGCTGTCGCGGTCTAGTAGCTGTAGTGTATAGGTCTCGCGGCGGCGGCCGGCGCGTTCACAACCCAGGGAGGTGGTGGCACAGGTGCGGGCGTTTAGTGGGGGCCAAGTGGGCGCCTCGGCCAGGCTACGTCCTGACGCAGACGCCCAGCGAGCCACCGCCCAGCGATTGACCGTATAAGAACAATAGTCGTCATAGACTGGCTCTTCGCGATAATCGGTGGTGCAGTAGCTTTCTTCCCGAAAGGTGCCGTCGCCCTGGTCTACCTGCCGGGTACTGCAGGTTTCGCCATCGGGAATGCGGTTGGTACTGCGCTGTTTGCTCCGACAGCTCACGTTGTAAGCAGCGCTGGGCAGGCCGTCTTTCCAGTCGCTGCCAGCCTGGGCTTCGTAGGCTTCGATGGCAATGCGGCGCTGCCAGGTATGGCCGGTCACCTCCACCGTCACGGGCACCGTCATCGACAGCAGCGCGGCGATGATTCCCCCCACCCCCAACATTCCCGTGAGCCCCCCCCCGAGCAGCGCCCAAGTTTTTTTACTGATGGGCTGCCCCAAGGCACGGTCAATGCGGCCAGCGGATCGCCCCGAAAGCCGGTGGGCCCGTTGCATCGTCCGACGCTGCGCAGCTTCTTCAAGCTGCGCCAACTCCTTTTGGGCCCGCTGCAGCGCTTTCAAATTTTGCGTTTCAAAGTCCTCGCCTGCGCCCTTGCTGCGGGAAGGAACCGTGCCCGCCACCTCGGCCCCAGCCATGGGTGCGCCGCAGCGAATGCAAAAGTTATTGTCAGCCGCATTGACCGAATCGCAGGCGGGGCACAGCTTGTCTTTGCCGACAAAGGTGTGATTCTGAACTTCGACTTTATCGCTATCTGACGGAAAGTAGCGCCAAGCAGGGTCTTGTGCCGCCCCGCACTGGGTACAGGTGCGATTGGTTTTAGCCAGCAGCTTCTCTTGACCACAAAACTTGCAGTCCCATAGCATCTCGTAGACTTTACCCATGACCGTAACTTGTCCTACCCAGCAGTAAAGGAGCCGGCAGGGGCGCTATAACATCAACTTCTTTCATTGCATCTTTAATGTGCCCGGGAGAAGATGAAGGTATCGGCTTCAGGCAACGTGCAGGGGGAATATGGCTGACATTAGAACTTTAGATGCGATGGCAATCACGACCGACAGTTTTGCCCCCTTCGGCCAGGTGATTTTTCCCAGTGACGACGGTAAACCCTTTGGGGCCGATGACGCTCAGCTCCAGCTCGATGGCGGCACACCACGCTTCTACATCATGCGTCTAACAACGCGGGGCACCGAGTTTGACCGCATCACCCGCCACCAGGCCTGCACCCAGTGTTTGGGGTCGCTAGCGGGCCGTGACTGGCTAATGGCCGTGGCCCCACCTAGTGATGCGACTCAGCCTGACCCCGCCAATATTCGTGCCTTTCGCATTCCCGGCACCTGCTTTATCAAGCTCCATGTCGGTACCTGGCATGCGGGCCCGTACTTCGAGGGTGCCCCCATCAGCTTTTACAACCTAGAACTTAGCGACACCAACATTGTCGATCACGATACCTGCAACCTGGCCAAAGCCTATGGGCTGCGCTTCAAAATGTAACCTCAACGGCTGAAGCACTTTGCTGTATGGCGTTGAGCTGTATAGTGTTGACGGTTGAGCCATCGTCGAGAAAACGGACAAGCACAGGAAACGAACAAGCCATGGCAAAATTCGTGATGTGGGGCAGCTACTGCGAGAACGCGCTAGAAAAGCGCACGCCCTACCGAGACGCCCACCTGAAGGGACTACAGCAGCAAAAAGATGACGGTATTTTAACGAGCCTGGGCCCGACTACGGACAACAGCAAGGTCTTTGGCACCTACGAAGCCGACAGTGCCGCCACCGTGCGAGCGCTAGTCGAAGGCGACCCCTATTGGCAAAACGGCATCTGGACTGACTTCGAAATCTACGAGTGGAATCAGGTCTTTTAGACAGCCCCGCCCAACAGCGGATACCCGACGAGTCCGATCACTGCACCGGCCAAAATCAATTTCCAGGCGGTGACCCGAAACCGGACAATTGCCACCAGCGCCGTTACCCCAACCCCGACGGCCAGGCCAGACAGGGGCACGGTTCCTCGACCAAAGGCCGTTTCACTCAAGGGGATCGCCGCCGCAACGATCGCCCCCAGGACAGCGGGCTTAATGCCTCGCAAAAAGGCCTTGATCTGGTCATTTTCGCGTAGGCGCAGCAGTAGCGGTGCCGCCAACATAATGAACAGAAACGACGGCGTGAACATGCCGACGGCTGCCACCAAGGCCCCCACCACCCCCGCCACCTTGTAGCCCACAAAGGCGGAAGTCAGCACCACCGGACCGGGGCTCAACTGGCCAATGGCCACACCGTCAATAAATTCGCTGCGGGTCAGCCAATGGAGTTTTTCGACCACCTCAAACTCCAGCAGGGGGATAATCACCAGTCCACCGCCAAAAATAGACGTGCCGGTTTTGAGAAAGTACAAAAATAACGGGCCTAGATATTGGCTAAACCGTTCGGTCCCCCAAAAGCTGGCCCGCGCCAATACCTCCCCCGGTGTCGGTGCGGGTGCCTGGGCCAGTAACAGCCCTAACCCAATACCACTGGTCGGCTGCCGACCGTAGACTGTCAGCCCTACCAGGCCAAACCCCATGAACAGCAACAGGGTACTGATCGAGGTGGTCAGGCTCAAGACAAACATCACCAGTGCGATCGCAACCCCGACCCCGTCCTTAATAGCCTTCTTGCCGAGCTTCCAACAGAAGCCCAGAATAATCGCCACCATGACCGGCTGTAGGCCAAAAAATAACGCCCCTAGCTGAGGCAGCTGAGCAAAGCGAAAGTAAACCCAGGCCAAGGCCACCACAATCAAAAATGCTGGGGTAATAAAGGCAATGCCAGACACCAACGCCCCAATCCATCCTGCCCGAGCATAGCCAATGTAGATACCCAACTGGGTTGAAGCCGGACCAGGCAACATTTCACACACGGCCAAGCCATCGGTCAGCTGGTCCTGCGTCAGCCAGCCACGACGGGCCACGACTTCGTCGTTCATCATGGCGATATGGGCCTGGGGACCACCGAAGCCCAGACAGCCCAATTTCAGAAATAGGGCTGCCAACGATTGTAACGACGTCAACGGCCTAGCATTCGGGTGAGTCTGGGACAGGGATTGCGTTTCGGAACGATTGGAGGGGGGTGCCATATCTCAACAGCCGATGGATGCACGGCACAGTAGCGCACCGAGTTAAAAACTGTATTAACAACCCAAAAAGGCTAAAGCCTCATACCATAGGGTGAAGCCTGTCAACCAAAATTACGAGCTGTCTCCATAGAAAAAAAGCACTGATGCATTTTTTCTCAATAGATTGTAATCTATAAATAATTCATTCCATTTTTATCGCAACGCGCCGGTTTTTATTGCCCCTATTTTGATTACAGAGGCACCTATTGCAAAGATGCAGCGGGTCATCGGGCATCATCCCTCCAGTACAGTGACACCCCAGCGTGCCGCCCTTAGGTAACCTGGGTTTCAACCGCACCGCCGCATGTAGGGCAGTACGGTTCACCTGCGTAGGATTTCAGCCCATAGCGCTCTAGGTCTGTCCGACCCTCCGCGCATTTATCCCTGGACGCGCTTAAGGAAGTTGCAACGACAAGGTGACCGAAGTTGTATCTCGCTGGTTGCGCCTGCCCATGACCGTTACAGAATCGCTCCGGCTGAGCCATCATCACTGAACCGCCCCACAGGAGAGGACCTATCCCTTGATTCACGCCACGCTGCATCAACTTAAAGTCTTTGAAGCTACGGCCCGCCACGGCAGCTTTACCCGCGCCGCTGAGGAGCTTTATCTCACTCAGCCGACAGTTTCGATCCAAGTCAAGCAGTTGACCAAGGCTGTGGGACTACCGCTATTTGAACAGATTGGTAAGCGATTGTATCTGACTGAAGCGGGAAAGAAGCTCTTGGCCACCTGCCAAGAGATTTTCCAGGGACTAGAGCAGTTCGAAATGTCCGTCGCTGACCTGAAGGGCATGAAGCAGGGACAGCTGAGAATTGCGGTCATCACAACAGCGAAATATTTTGTTCCTCGCCTGCTGGGACCGTTTTGCAATGCCTACCCCGGCATTGACATCTCACTCAAGGTGACCAACCATCAAAATATTCAAGAACGCATGGCGGACAATAAGGACGATCTTTACATCGTCAGTCAACCGCCCAGCCAGCCTGACCTCAAGACCTATCCATTCCTTGACAATCCACTGGTGGTCATTGCCCCCAAAAACCATCCCCTGGTTGGACAGCAAAATATCCCTATTTCCGCACTGAATGATGAGCCCTTCATCATGCGGGAGCCCGGCTCGGGTACCCGTGATGCTGTGCAAAAACTATTCTCAAAAGAAAATATTGAGGTAAAAGTCCGCCTCGAGTTGGGTAGTAACGAGGCCATTAAGCAAGCCATTGCCGGTGGGTTAGGTATCTCTGTTCTTTCACAACACACCATAATCTCCGAAGGAACTGGTGGAGAATTTGCCATTCTCGACATTCAAGGGTTTCCCATTGAACGTCAATGGTATGTAGGACATCTAGCCGGAAAGCACTTGTCTGTGGTCGCTGAAAGCTTCCTGCAATATCTCCTCGACGAGAGCCCTGCTATGGCAAAACGTTTCCTACCTGGGTTAGGGCAGTCCGCTGCGGCTAGCGAAGCATTAACACCTGTTTAGTGCTTGAGGTTGGGGTCGAGTCATCAACTACCCGAGACCGCCTCAAGTCATCACCTCTAGACATAGGGAAACCTTCTGTACGTGTGCTTGTCTTGTAAAGTATCTGCTTGTTTCGGAACTCGCGCATAGCGTTGTTATTTAGCCACGGCCAAAGCCGCTAGGCCAAGGCTGGCTGTTAGCTCATGACATGACAAGCGGAGTCGCTACACTCGGCCCAATAATGTCAATGACAAAAGCGATATCGACAGCCGTTTTATGCGTCGCAACCTGCACCAAGGTTGGGCAGGGTTGCTTGCAACCCTGGTATGTTTTTTGCACTTAGGGGCTAGCGACCCTCAGAGGCTCAAGCAGCGTGACTAACGCGATATTTCTAGAGGGTGTAACCGATGTCCATAGGCCAGGCTGAACCGATTAAGGTTCTATTGATCGTTTACGAATGCAATCCAGATTGGACCTCCGTTCCATTGGTCGGCTATCAGTACTACCGTACACTTCGACAGCTTGTAGACGTTACGCTTGTGACCCACGAACGCAATCGCGCAGCACTCACGAAGAGACATCCCCACGAGAAAATTCACTACATCGAAGAAAGCCAATCGATAAAGTTTGCCTTCAACCGCATTGTCGAGCCCATTACCACCTTTACAGGCAAAACACTTTGGCAGTTACTGGCAATTCTCAGCTATCCCATCTACGCCCAATTTAACCATCGGGTCAATGCCCGATTTGGCGACCGCGTGGCCGCAGGTGAGTTTGATATTGTTCATGCGCTCACGCCCATGATGCCGCGTTACCCGGTTAAAATTTCTCAAATTTGTGAACAGCACCGGGTTCCTTTTTTACTTGGGCCTGTCAATGGTGGGTTGCCCTATCCTAAGGGTTTTCGAGATGTTGCCGCCAAGGAGCTAGCCTACTTTAGTTTATTTCGCTTCTTGGGTCGGCATCTGATTCCAGACTATAAAGAGACCTACCAAAGAGCCCAGCACATTCTCTTTGGCTCGAGCCACACCAAATCCCAAGTCAGTGACGTGCTTAACCTCGCCGAGGCAAACCTGACGCTGTTTTACGAAAATGGAATTAGCCAGTCTTTTACAGCACAGGCACCGCAGCTCAAATCACCAACCGATCCGGTAAATCTGCTGTTTGTGGGTCGTCTTGTACCTTACAAGGGTGCAGATATGCTGCTCGAAGCCCTGGCTAAGGCTCAGCCTCATCGCCTCTCCCTCACGATAGTGGGTGATGGTCCAGAGCGTCAGGCCTTGGAAAACCTCACCCATCAGTTAGGCCTACAAACGCAAGTTAGGTTTACAGGGTGGGTTTCACAACAGGACATTTTGGACTACTACGCCAAGGCAGACATCTTTTGTTTCCCTTCCATCCGAGAATTTGGTGGCGCAGTGGTAATGGAGGCCATGGCGGCAGGTCTTCCCTGTATCACGATTGACCATGGCGGCGTTGGAGAATACGTCACTCCCGAAACGGGCTTCAAAGTCGAGCCTATTTCGAAATAGGCTC
>JBCBOC010000215.1:0-6421 GCA_039821475.1 Cyanobacteria bacterium J06632_22
ACTTTGATGCCAGTGAGGGAGACGTGCTGGAAATTGATGTTAATGATGCCCTGCTAGGTTTCTTCAATAGCGTGTCTGCCGTCAGCTTTGATGCTGCGACAGGTGAGCTATCCGTCTTTGGCGATACGGTGGCAGTCCTGTCTGGGGTAGACAGCTTTGACACCAGCAGCGTGGTGTTTGTGTAGTAGCAACCCGCACAAAGGTTGAGCTGGGTTGTTAGCTACGGAGCGCGTTGTGGCTTATGGATAGCGATACTCGGAGGCTCCAGCAAAGTGGCCAACGCTATAACAACGACGGTGGCGGTCAGCCCTGTGATCGCTATCACCCAATTCCCTCAGCTAATTTCAGAAACCCCTTAAGAAACCTTCAGTCAGAGGTCAGATAGGTCTCAGCCGGTCCCGGCATTCTTGTAATCAATGAAGCAATTCAACTGATTTCTAAGGAGCTTAACTATGAAACGCTACATCCTTTCCGCCCTGACCGTTGTTGTTACTGCTGTTGCCGCTGCGCCCGCCGTCCAGGCCTTTGAACCTACTCTTTCTCTACAAGCGCGTCGCCTTGAACAGCTCGACACCCAATCTAAGGCCGTCAGCAATATCCAAGCCGAGCGTCTAAACCACCTGGATGCGCAAACTAAGGCTGTAGAAGACATTCAAGCTGAGCGTCTATTCCATCTGGATAGCCAATCCAAGGCTGTTAGCAATATTCAAGCCGAGCGTCTGAACCACCTGGATACTCAAACTAAAGCCGTTGAAGATATCCAAGCTGAGCGTCTGTTTCACCTCGATACGCAGTCTAAGGCCGTCAGCAACATCCAAGCCGAGCGCTTGAACCATCTCGATACTCAAACTAAGGCGGTTGAAGACATTCAAGCCGAGCGCCTATTCCATTTGGACACCCAATCTAAAGCCGTGGCCAAGATCCAAGCTGAGCGCCTAAACCACCTGGACAGCCAAACCAAGGCGGTTCGCTAACTTTCAAATCGTTTGCTCTCACACTCCCTTATGAGCCCTGCCAGTAATGGCGGGGCTTTTTTTGATCATTCGTGGACTTGAAACTTCAGCCGCCCGTCGAGGAAGTCGATTAGGACTGTGCTGCCTTCGGTAAAGGTGTTTTCTAGAATTTTGGTGGCGATGGGGTTCTCTAGCTCTCGCTGAATGGCACGTTTCAGCGGGCGGGCACCGTAAACCGGATCGTAGCCCACTTCGGCCACGTGGTCGATAGCAGCATCGGACAGGTTGAGCTTGATTTTCTGATCCGCCAGGAGCTTGTGGACGCGCTTGAGCTGAATCACCACGATGGAGCGGAGTTCGTCCTTGCTGAGGGGGTGGAAGAGAATAATGTCGTCTACCCGGTTGAGAAATTCGGGACGGAAGTGCGATCGCAACGCCCCCGTTACCCGAGCCTGCATCTCCTCGTACTGAGTGTCATCCCCAGCCACTTCCAAAATGTCTTCGCTGCCAATGTTGGTGGTCATCACAATAATGGTGTTGCGAAAGTCCACCGTCCGGCCCTGGGAGTCGGTGACACGGCCATCGTCGAGAATCTGTAGGAAGACGTTGAAGACATCTGCGTGGGCCTTTTCGACCTCGTCCAGTAACAGCACCGAGTAAGGGTGCCGTCGCACGGCTTCGGTAAGCTGGCCGCCCTCTTCGTAACCCACGTATCCCGGCGGGGCACCAATCAGGCGCATGACGTTTTGCTTTTCCATGTATTCGGACATGTCCAGCCGAATCATGGCGTCTTCGGTATCAAACAAAAACTCTGCCAGGGCTCGGGCCAGCTCGGTTTTACCGACGCCAGTCGGTCCCATAAACATAAACGAGCCAATGGGCTTAGAGGGGTCTTTCATGCCCGCCCGCGCCCGACGGATGGCGGCGGCCACGGCCGTGACGGCCTCGGACTGGCCAATCACGCGCTTGTGCAGATGCCCCTCTAGCTGGAGCAGCTTTTGCCGCTCCGACTCCAGCAGTCGGTTCACCGGAATGCCGGTCCACTTGGCAACAATTTCGGCAATATCCTCTTCGGTCACCTGCTCGCGCAGTAGCGTGGATCCCTTAGACTGAATCTCCTGGAGCTTATCCTCAAAAATCTCCTGCTCACCCTGAACGGCCTCGAGTCGCCCGTACTTAATCTGCGCAGCCTTGTTCAAATCGTAGGCCCGCTCAGCCTGTTCCACCTGTAGCCGCAGCCGGTCTTCTTCTTCTTTTAGGGTGTTGATGGCATCTAGCAACTGCTTTTCAGCCTGCCACTGATCCGTGAGCATTTTTTGCTTCACCGACAGCTTTTCCATCTCTTTTTTAATCCGTCCCAGCCGCTGTCGAGAAGTTTTGTAGGCCTTGGTACTCGATTCTTCTTCGCCTTCTAAGGAGAGTTTCTCCATCTCAAGCTGCATTAGCCTGCGGTCGATGGTCTCCAACTCCACCGGCTTGGAGGTAATCTCCATCTTGAGTTTGGCCGCAGCTTCGTCAATCAGATCAATGGCCTTATCCGGCAGGAAGCGATCGCTAATGTAGCGATCCGACAGGGTTGCGGCGGCAACGAGGGCCGAGTCCAGGATTTTGACACCGTGGTGGACCTCATAGCGCTCCTTCAGGCCCCGCAGAATGGAAATGGCATTGTCCACAGTGGGCTGGTCGATGTAAACCTGCTGAAAGCGACGTTCTAGGGCTGCGTCTTTCTCAATGTGTTTACGGTATTCATCTAAGGTGGTGGCGCCAATACAGCGCAGCTCACCTCGCGCCAACATGGGCTTGAGCAGATTGCCGGCATCCACGTTGCTTTGCCCGGCTCCAGCGCCAACCACGGTGTGCAGCTCGTCAATAAACAGCACCACCTGCCCGTCCGACTCGGTAACTTCTTTGAGGACCGACCGCAGCCGGTCTTCAAACTCGCCGCGATACTTGGCCCCGGCAATCAGGCTGCCAATGTCCAACGAAATCAGGCGCCGATTCTTGAGGGACTCGGGTACATCGCTGTTGAGGATGCGCTGGGCCAGCCCTTCGGCAATGGCGGTCTTGCCCACCCCCGGTTCGCCAATCAGCACCGGGTTATTTTTACTGCGCCGTGACAGCACCTGAATGACTCGGCGAATTTCTTCATCTCGGCCAATCACTGGGTCCAGGCGGCCACTGCGGGCCGCCTCGGTCAGATCCATACCGTACTTTTCGAGGGCTTCGTAGCTGCCCTCGGGGGTTTGATCCACCACCTTTTGCTTGCCACGCACCGCCTGGATGGCCATCATTAGCTTGGGCGCGTCCACCTCAAAACCGCGCAGCAGTCGACGCCCAATGCGCTCATCCTCGGCAAAGCCCATCAGCAGGTGCTCGACCGAAATATACTCGTCTTCTAGCTCAACCCGTGCCGCATCGGCCCCGTCGAGCATACGGTCTAGACTTTGGCCCAGGTAAAGGGTGCTGCCAACCCCGGCCTGTCCCCGCGTCTGCCGCTTAGAAAAAGTTTCTAGCTCTTGCAGGATTTGGTTGGGGTCAATTTTGACCCGGCTCAGAATTTTATCCGCCAGCCCCTGCTGCTCCAGCAGTGCCACCACGACATGCTCCACCTCCATATACTGCTGACGAAACCGGCGGGCCACATCCTGGGCCTCGACAATGGCTTCCCAAGCTTTCTCGGTGAACTGATCAGGGTTAGTGGGCTGCATGAAGGCGCGGTACGGGCAGGGAGGAGGTTTTGCAAATACTACAGTATATTAACGGCTGGGTGAGGTGAGGAAGTGAAGAGGCAAGGCGGTGAGGTGGTGGTGGACCTCTGAACGACTTGCTAATAAAGGATTTTCAGGATTTCACTTTAGTGCTGGGGAGGCGGGAAAGTTGGGAGGTGAGGTGGTCGCTTCCCTTTAACTCGATAGTGATTAGAATCCGCCCCTTGATCACCAAGCGCAGCATCCCCACCGCCTCACCAGCGCAGCGCCCTCACCAAGTGCGAAGCACGACCCCACTAGCACGACCCCACTGAGCGCAGCGCCCTCACCTTCCCCCTTAAGCTGTCGCCGCCGCCGCCTTCTTCGCCGATCCCTGCGTGCCTAGCTGAATCAGCTCAATTTTGTATCCGTCGGGATCGGTAACAAAGGCAATGACAGTGGAGCCGTGCTTCATGGGGCCGGGCTCTCGCACGACGTTACCGCCTTGGGCGCTGATTTGCTCGCAGGTAGTGTAGATGTCATCGACCCCGAGGGCGATGTGGCCGTAGCCGTCACCCAAGTCATAGCTGTCGGTGTCCCAGTTATGGGTGAGTTCGATGACGCTGTGGTCAGACTCTTCGCCGTAGCCGACGAAGGCCAGGGTGAAGCGGCCGCCAGGGTAGTCCTTTTTGCGCAACAGGGTCATGCCCAGGACGTCGCAGTAAAACTGAATGGAGGTGTCGAGGTTGCCGACACGAAGCATGGTGTGGAGTAAGCGCATGGTGTTTGTCGTTAGGAGTTGCGATCGCAATTTCAACCGCGTCCAGTCTGAAGTCTGAATCGTTTCCTTGGAAAACTTTAGTCCTAGACGGGGCTAAGATTTATTTTGCCAGTTTTTTCTTCTGCCGAGTTCTGCCAACTGCATGATTTACAACCAGTTATTTGTCAACCCTAATGTCAGCCCTAAAAATATGGGCTGGTCGCGTGCGCAAAATCGCGAAGAGAGAAGTAGATTGATCGTGTCAGCAGCTTGATGTAAAAGGGCTATAGACCTAACCCTAATCGCTGTCGTGAGGCACTTATTCACCTGTTTTACCCCGATCTTTCCTGGACCGCAGCACGAGCGCTACGCTAGTCCTCACCTAAAGTTGTGAGACAAACCCTTAAAAGTTCAGATTTCCTGAAATTCATACTGGGTTTTGCAAACCAGGTTCTATGCTTCTGGTTCATCAGACCGTATGCTGATATCGCAATACTGATAAACCACAACATTAGAGTCGCCATGTTGGACGAACTGGATACCGCTATTGAAGATATTCGTGCCCGTGAAATTCTAGATTCACGGGGTCGGCCGACCATCGAAGCTGAGGTTTACCTATCGGGCGGTGCAGCGGGCATTGCCCAGGTGCCCAGTGGTGCGTCCACAGGCTCCTTTGAAGCCCATGAGTTACGCGATGGCGATACCAGTCGCTATGGCGGTAAGGGCGTCCTCCAGGCCGTTAGCAATGTAGAAGATAAAATTGCTCGGGAGCTGATGGGCCTCAATGCCCTGGAGCAAATGGTCGTAGATCGAGCAATGCTAAATCTGGATGGCTCTGACAATAAGTCCAACCTTGGAGCCAATGCGATTTTGGCGGTGTCCCTGGCGAATGCCAAGGCCGCAGCCCAGGCGGTGGCGCTGCCTCTATATCGCTACCTGGGTGGCCCTATGGCCAATGTACTGCCCGTACCGCTGATGAACGTCATCAACGGCGGTGCCCACGCCAACAACAACGTGGACATTCAAGAGTTTATGATCGTCCCGATTGGGGCAGAAAACTTCCGCGAGGCCCTGCGCTGGGGTGCCGAAGTTTTCTCCAGCTTGAGCAAAGTCCTTAAAGATAAGGACCTGCTCGGCGGCGTCGGTGACGAAGGGGGCTATGCGCCAAACCTAGGCTCTAACGAAGAAGCGTTGCAAATTCTGATTGACGCCATCGAAGCTGCCGGTTACAAGCCGGGTGAACAGGTTTCCCTGGCGCTGGACGTGGCGGCCAGCGAGTTTTACAAAGACGGCAAGTACACCTACGACGGTAGCGATCGGAGCCCTGCCGAGCTTATCGATTACCTGGACAAAATCAGCAGCCAGTACCCGATTATCTCTATTGAAGACGGTCTGCACGAGGACGACTGGGAAAGCTGGAAAATGCTAACCGAGCGCATTGGCCATCGGGTGCAGTTGGTGGGAGATGACCTGTTTGTCACCAACCCCACCCGTCTACAAAACGGCATCCAGCTAGGCGCAGGCAACTCCATTCTGATCAAGCTAAACCAAATTGGCACCCTCACGGAAACGCTTGAGACCATTGGTCTAGCCACCCGCAATAAGCTGACCTCGGTCATCAGCCACCGCTCTGGCGAAACCGAAGACACCACCATTGCCGATTTAGCCGTCGCCACCCGCGCGGGCCAAATTAAGACCGGCTCCCTGTGTCGCAGTGAACGCGTTGCCAAATATAACCGTCTGCTGCGCATCGAAGATGAGCTATCCGAGCAAGCCGTTTACGCAGGCAAAATTGGCATGGGGCCGGGACAAGGCTAAGGATCATTCGGCAGTCAGAATGCGGCATTCGGAAACTTCTGACTGCCGCATTCCGAATTCAAACGGGGGAGTCCAAGGGCTGCCCCGTTTTTTATAGCCGTCGCTACAAATGCCTCTTTTGGGGTTTGTGCACGACGGCGGGCCACTTGGCTCCAGTACTGGGCACTTGAGCGCCAGGATTATCCTAAGCCCTTGGCCTAACA
>JBCBOC010000497.1:0-3801 GCA_039821475.1 Cyanobacteria bacterium J06632_22
CATTTGAGGTGGACGGCGCGAGCCAGCGCGGCAACTTACTGCCCACCTTTCCCCCAGATACAGCAGCGCTAGATACACCGGTGCTTGATTTTGAGACATCAAGCTACGCCGTTAAGCTAATTGAGCGAAACGGGATCCCCTACATCAGTGTTCGCGATCAGGCTGAAGGCCGTGTCTTGGTCAATGAAGGCGTCGCCGAAGTGATAGAGCAAGGGGGTGGCGTTAGTGGCTATCGCTATCAGTCAGCTGCAGCCAACCAACCGACCCTACACCTTCGCCTTGTTGGTGAGGCTGGAGTGGAGCTGAGTATTGAGCAGGGGGGGCAGCAGCAGCTTGAAACCGGTCAGGCCGTACTTGATTAATATTGATCAAGGCCGCAGTAGCTTCGACATGTGCGCACTACTGTTCCTGTCCCAGACGCAGGCAGTTGTGTTTGAGCTGAATGTTCTTCTCAGCCATGGTGTCTGCTAAGTTGCTTTCTGCATTGGACAACGCTTGCCAAAATGGCGACGAGCGACGGGCCGCCAAACAGTCATGTCAGAGTAGCTGTATGGCCGGTGCAAAGGGTTTACCTTGCTCGTTTAACCGGGCCTGTACCGCTTCGAACGGCTGCCGGACGGCCTCGAAGATTTGCTGATCGGTGGCTTTTTCTAGCGAACTTTTCAGCTTGCCGATTAGAGATTGAATGTCTGTGGGTGTCATCATGCTTATAGAATCTTTACAGCTAGATTTTCCCTAGCCTTGATCTTTAGCGCAATGAACCTATGGCACAGCCGCGTCTGCTATCCGGCATACAAACCACGGGCAACATGCACCTGGGTAACTACCTAGGCGCGATTCGAAATTGGGTCGAACTGCAGACCGACTACGACTGTTTCTTGTTTCTGGCCGATTTGCACGCCATTACGGTGCCCCATGACCCAGCTACGCTGGCAGAAAATACCTACAAAGTGGCAGCAGCCTACCTAGCCTGTGGCATTGATCCGGAGCAGTCCACTATCTTTGTCCAGTCCCATTTAAGTGCCCACAGTGAGCTGGCCTGGATTTTTAACTGCATTACGCCGATCAATTGGCTGGAACGGATGATTCAGTTTAAAGAAAAGGCCGTAAAACAAGGTGAAAACGTCAGTGTTGGCCTGATGGATTACCCGGTGCTTCAGGCAGCAGACATCTTGCTCTACGAGCCCGATCTGGTACCCGTTGGCGAAGATCAAAAGCAGCACATTGAACTCACTCGAGATATTGCTGTGCGACTGAACCACCAGTACGGTAGCGAAGCGGAGCCGCTACTGAAGGTGCCCGATCCGCTGATTCGCCCCGATGGGGCACGGGTGATGAGCCTTGCCGATGGCACTAAAAAAATGTCTAAGTCTGACCCCTCCGAGCAGAGTCGAATCGAGCTGTCTGATCCGCCTGAGGTCATTGCCAAAAAGATTAAACGGGCTAAGACAGACCCTGTCCGGGGCTTAGAGTTTGATAACCCAGAACGGCCGGAATGCCACAATCTGCTGACCCTTTACATGCTGCTGTCGGGACAAACTAAGGATGCTGTCGCGGCAGAATGTGCAGAGATGGGGTGGGGACAATTTAAGCCGCTTTTAGCGGAAACCGCTGTCACCGCTCTCCAGCCCATTCAAGAAAAGTACGTCGCGCTGATGGCCGATCGGACGCATCTGGATACCGTACTCAAGGCGGGTAACGAAAAAGCACGGACCATTGCAGCCGCTACCTTGGCTAAGGTCAAGGCTGCATTTGGCTATTCCCAGCCCCTGTAGCACCTAATTTCGTTAAGTTTCGGCTAAGTTCAGACGGCACATCGGGGGAGTATCCATAAAGCTCAATTGAATTTTGCTAGTTTAGTCAGAGTCCTTTCGATCGGTAGATAACAATAGGATAAAGCCCGTTCTTAAACCCGTATTTTCCACAGTTTGGCTTAATTATGCCCGTCTTCTCTAATGGTTCCAAGGTGTCGTCAGTAACCGATTTTCGAACGGCTGCTAGGACTGGGGCGTTCTTGATTACCGCTGAGGTGATGCCGCCCAAGGGCGGTGATCCGAGCCATATGATGGCGATGGCCGAGCATCTGCGGGGAAGGGTGCATGCAGTGAATATTACCGACGGCAGCCGTGCGGTGCTGCGCATGTCGTCCCTGGCTTCGGCGGTACTGCTCCGACAGGCTGGCATTGAACCTATTTGCCAAATGACCTGTCGCGATCGCAACCAGATTGCCCTCCAGGCTGATTTGATGGGTGCCCACGCCCTAGGAATTCAGAATGTCTTGGCCCTCACGGGCGATCCGGTTAAGGCCGGAGACCATCCCCAGGCGAAAAGCGTTTACGCCCTAGAGTCGGTGCGTTTGCTCCAAACCATCGGTAAGCTTAACCGAGGGCTGGACTTCAACGATAAGGTCATGCCCGATGGTGCCCTGTCTATGTTTGCGGGTGCGGCTATCGACCCCCAATGCAAGAGCAAATCAGGGCTGCAGCGACGATTTGAGCGTAAGCTGGCGGCGGGGGCGCAGTTCTTCCAAAGTCAGTTGATCTCTGACTTTGATCAGTTGGATAAGTTTATGACGCAGGTGGCGGCGGGCTGTAATCGGCCGATCCTGGCGGGCATTTTCCTGTTGAAGTCGGCGAAGAATGCGGCGTTTCTTAATCGGTGCGTCCCCGGTGTCAATATTCCGCAGTCGATTATTGACCGATTGGCCGCAGCGACCGATCCCCTTCAGGAAGGCATTGCGATCGCAGCTGAGCAGGTTAAAGCAGCCCAAGACATTTGCCAAGGCGTCCATATCATGGCCATTCGCCGTGAGGACTTGATTCCTGAAATTTTGGACCGGGCCGGTATCCGCCCCATAGAAAAGCAGGTCGTTACCAGCGGCAACGGCCGTGTTCATCGGGCATAGCTGGCTATCCCCTTTTGGGTGCGAACGCTTTGGTGGCCTCTAGATTTCTTAGATATTCTGTTGAACCCCTGTGGAATCCACTTACTGGGCCGTCAAAGTAATGGTTTGGTTAGGTTCAATAACGACGACAAAGGGAGCTGTGACGTTACCAACAATCACGCCAGCGGCAGCACCCCCCAAAACCTCTAAAAAGTCAGCATCCCCAAAGACTTCCCCCAGAACCAGGCCACCTGTTGCACCAATGGCGGCATCGCCTAAAATTGCACCCGCAGAAGTCTCTCTTGGATCTTTTTGGTCATGCAGCAGTTCAGAGGTGGCGTTGAGTCTGTAGATCTGATTACCTGACTCAACGGAATTTGCCACAAACTGCAGACCGCCATCAACGGGCTGGAACTGGCCGCGAACTAGGCTACCCGTAGGAAATACTATGCCGTTAACGGTCGCGCCATCGGCGAGCTTCAGGCTGTATTCGTGGGTGCTATCGCTGCTCAAGTAAAGGGTTTCGCCCTCGTTGATAGTTGTTCTCAGGGACACTGCTGTTTGGGCGAGTGCTGCTGGGGTCATCGCCGCCGGTAATATGCCATTAATCCCTGTCACCAGCAGGGCAGACAGTCCACCCAGTAAGATTGCATTCCCTTTCATGGTTCGGCCTCTATGGTTGTGTACAGCGTGTCTATTTTCAGCATGCCGTGTGCTGATTAAAACAAGCTGAATTGACCTTAAGAATGGACCTATGACAGATTGGGGAGTGGCACAGAGTGAAACTAAGTCAGCTGATTGACTGACAAAAGTTTAGTCGGGATGGCAGCGAATGGTGCGGGATTGGAACTCTAACCTATAAGCACGCTTTTCGTACTGAATGCGAGAAGCGATAGCGGGTTGAGGGTCATTGTTGG
>JBCBOC010000196.1:0-6688 GCA_039821475.1 Cyanobacteria bacterium J06632_22
ACTGTCCTAAGCGCTTGGCCCAACACGGTGCGCTGGGTTAACCCTGGAAGAAAATACGCCTATTGGGCCATTTTCTTAGAAGCAAAGTGGCGAGCGCTATATTAGCGGCGACGAGACCGACGGGACGACCGGCGTAGCATCAGCTCCAAGCGCCAGAGATTCGCCTCAGACATCGCCACGCAGTAAGTCCCCATCAGTAATTTTTGATCATCGGTGGGTGGCGTCTGGTGCAGATCATATAGTGCGATCGCATTGGCAATCTGCTTCGCTTCATGGGTGGGAATACCCGCCTCTACCAGCTTGCGCCAGTAAATATCGCGGAGCTGATAGGCTGCTTCGCTGGGCTTTTTACGAGCCGATCTTTTACGCACCGACTTGCCGTCGGCTGACGTGGCGGCAGCGGCCTGAGTCCGGGCAGCAGTATGAGCGGTAGAGCGTGCCATAGTCCTTTCCTACGATGGAGCGTCAAGGAAGGATTCAGCTTGCCCCTAAAGTTTTCGCAGCGGGGTAGACACCCCGTTGATCGGTCCTAAACCACGTCTAAATTGAACCTTGTCCCTGTCCCTGACCCCAAGCGGTCGTTCTGGACAGGGACAAGGTTACACCAACTTTTTTAGGTCAGTTCAAACCGACCAGCACCGTCCTAACCATGTGACAGTCATTGTGCCAGTTGGCGAACAGGCGTCACAGCTACGACGTGTAGCCTTACCCGTCGATCTAGCGAGAACCTGCTGGCACAGACGCTGGGCTGGGCTGAGTCGCCGCCGCCAATACCTGCGCCCGCCGCGCCTTAAACATGCCAAACCGACACAGCCCAGCGCCAAAGGCCAACCGCATTAGCAGCAGCGTGGGAACTTCTCTCAGGGATTTGAGCAAACCCGATAGCCCAAATTTGACGAGCCCCTGGGGACGAGCAATACCCTGCCAAATCGAATCGAGCCAGGCCGGGAGAGTCTGCTGAGTCCAATCATCGGTGACCACCTCGCCTGCCACCAAGCCAGTGGCAGCCAAGCGCTCAGCAAACCCCTCAATGCTCGAAAATTTAGGATGCGCCCACTGGTCTAACAGCTGCCGCATCACCGGCTTTTCCCACCAGTTCAGTGGACGCTGCCGATCGTCTCGCTGGTTCCAATCGGCAACTACCAATATGCCGCCCGGTTTTAACACCCGCAGCAGCTCTCGCGCAAATACATCTTTGTCGGGCATATGGGGTCCGGCCTCCACCGACCACACCACGTCAAAGCTGGCATCAGGGAATGATAGCGCCATGGCATCGTCTACCTGAAAGCGAGCATTTACCGCCGGCGGCGTTAATTCTTGGGCCCGCTTCACCTGCCCCGGGCTAATGGTCACTGCCGTCACCGCAAAACCATAGTCACGGGCCAGCATCCGACTGCTGCCACCAATACCACAGCCCACATCCAGCAGCGTAGTCCCCTGGGGCATCCGGTCTAGCCCACCCCACCGCACCATTTCGTGCACAAAGTCGGCTTTCGTCTGGATAAAGTCTTTCCGAAAAAAGCTTTTAGGTGGGTTGCCATAGTGTCCCAGATGAATGTGCTCACCCCAGTAAAACTCCAGAATGCCGTCCTCAGTCCACTCGTCATAGGAGTTAGCGACAGAATCCGCCGACTGATAACGGCGGGCCGTCAGCAGGTACAGCACAAGACCCGCAACAGAGAGGGCTAGCAGAAGTTTGAGGACAAGCAACATCAACAGCATTTACATTTGTTTACATTTTTATTGTAGCGCTGTCCCTGCTGCAATCGTCCAACAACCACAATGCGAGCCCCCATAAAGGAACCCAGCGTAGCCAACGGCGAGGGGCCCCGGTAGCCATAACGGCCCCCATCAGCCAGGTCTGAAACAGCCAAAACAGTCCCAAATCCACACAGAACGCCAGCGTCACCCGATTCGACAACACCTGCTGAATGAAATAGGCCCCCCGGTCATCCAGTCCCCCAAACGCCGGGCGAGCAAACACAAACCAGCCCACCGCCAGGGTGCCAACAACCAGACCGATCAGGCCAAATAATTTTTCTACCCAGCCTGGCACTGCGGTGTCCTGCAGCCTAGCCTCACGCCGCAATGCCATGTAAGGCATCAAAAACACATTGGTTAAAAACATCGCCAAGCTCCAGATCGCCACCTGTGGCAAATGTCGGCCCTTAGCATCTCGAAGGATTAGCGGCAGAAACATAAAAATCCAGGCCTCAGCAACATTGAAAAATGCTTCTGAGGCCGGATGGACAACAGGTGCAGAGAGCAGATTTAATCCCAAGTGGTTCAAAATCGGCAGCACAAAAAAGAAATTCAGCGACTCATCAAAAATCTCCTGGAGTGTCTCTGGTTTAATCGCCCAGACTGGCTCCCCCGGTAGCCAACTGGGCGGCGACAGCAACAGCAGCCCAACGTAACAGATCACGCCGACCCAGAGTGCTAGAGAAATGGCGCTGATTTTAGGGGTAGATGTTGTCGTCATGGTGTCGCGTTCTCAGAAGTTTGGGCTGCACCTAGAAATCGCCTAACCAGTGGCGCTACCAGCCGAATCAAACCAAACGCTATCTTGCCAGGCTTCACTGGGGGCTCAACGATATCCCGAGCAAACACGATTTTGCCACTGTCCGGCGACAGACGGTAAAAGCTAACCCCTCGTCCGTTGGGAAAGGGAATGCCGTCTAACTCCACATGCCAGGTCAGTCCTACGGTCAACCCCTCCCCAGCAGAAAATTCGTCAATCACAAACAGCAGATCCGGCGGGGCACTGCGGCAGGTTTCTGCAAAGAGCTGATGTACGGCAGCTTTGCCCTCAAAGGGGCGCGGAAAGTTAAAGTCCTGGTAAATGCAGTGCTCGTCGATATGTGCGATCGCACCTGCCACATCCCGACGATTAATCGCCCCATAGAAATCTTGCACAACCTGCCGCGCGCTCATACCAATACAGCTACCCCCTAGAGTCCAATAATTTTACCCATATTGGTAACGCCATTGGAGCCAGCGACCCGTGGAATATTCTTAACAGCGCTCACACCAAATTCAACCGCAGAAGCCCCGAACAAAACACCGCTGGAAAAATGCTTGATAATAGACGTGTACTCACAGTCGACCGGGGACGATAGCAGCATGAACGGTTGGCGCATCGCAATATCTGGACTGGCCCTCATAATTTGCGGATGGAGCATTATGAGCTGCTCGCTCGGGACTATGGCGCCGAGCGATGGGGCATCTACAGCGCCGAACAGCTTCAGCCAGGCCACCTTTCAAGGGGATGTTCCCAGGTGGGGAGAGGCGGCTACCACGGTCATGCGAGAGCTCGAACAGTGGCGCGGACACAACTTTATCGAAGACCTGCAGGTTACCTTCCTGCCCCAGGAAGACCCAGACCTTAATGGCTGGTATAACTCAGCCACAAAGGAATTGGTTGTAACCACTGGCGCCTCTGAACAAATGGGACGTGGCGTCCTGCTACACGAAATCTTCCATGCCCTGCAAGACCAGCACTTCAACCTAAGCCAACTCCACATCGACAGCCAAGACGAGCCTGACTACGATAAAGCCGTCACGGCCATCATCGAAGGCGAGGCCATGCTAGCCGTCAGCGAATTGCTCAACTATAACTTTTTAGACCATGCTCGCCTCCCGGCCAATGGTCCCATACCAGAAGAATTCTTTGAGAAAGTGTTTCTCTACGGTGCAGGGCTGAAATTCATCGAAGCGGTGCGAGCGGCAGGCGGCTGGGAAGCCGTAGATGCTGCCTTTCAAGACCCACCCCAGGCCACTGCACTAATCTTTCAGCCCAAGCGCTATCTGGCTGGAGAGAGAACAACACCAATGCTAGCGGTCCCCGTGAAGGATGGGGAAACCCTACAAAAGAAAATGATTCGCGGGGAGTACGAGATTCGCCTTCTACTGGTCCAAGCACCCCAACTAAGACCCGAGCTTGACAAAATTAGCAAGGACTATGTGACGGATACCCTTGGCATATTAGAAAAATTAGACCACACATCCGTTCATCGCTGGCTAATTGAGTTCACCACGGCTGAGGCGGCAACCCGCTGGCAGGCGCCCTTTACTAAAGCCCTAACTGACAACCGCCAAACTGAGATGGCGCCGCTAATCAGCGTCAATGGATCGACACTGACAGCTGAATGGTAAGGCGCGTGGCGACAGGCCTGATTGCCCTGACTTTAGCAGGGCGTCTACTTCCCCAGTACTCAGGAAGCCTCCTCACTCTCCTGCAGCAGCGGAAACCCTAGGCCCTTTTCAGCAATGTACTTGTTTAATAGCGTACTCACAAAAGAGAATACAATGGGCGCTAAGAAAAACGAGAATAGTCCATGTACGCTAAACCCAGGTACAACCAGCGTTGCTAGCCAAAAACAAAACCCATTGACCACTAGGGCAAACCCACCCAAGGTCAAAATAGTTATCGGCAACGAGAGGAAGCCCAAAATAGGTCGAATGCTTCCATTGACAAAGCCAATGGATAGCGCCGCTAGCAGCGCTGAGGCAAAGGTCGCAATATCAACGCCTGGCACCACTAGATCAACCATTAACAGACTAAGCGCTGTTAACAACGTCGTAAATAAAAATCCAATCATTTAAGTTCTCCTCATGAATTCAAAGTCTCCCCATGAAATACAAAAACGCCACAGATGGGCATCATTAGAAAGACTTAGTTGAAAAGTAAAAGGCTCAAGCTAAAAACTTAGGTCGCTTCGCCAACACTTTGGTCGTGCTTAGCCAAGGCCCACACCGCATGCAAACTGCCCGGCACCCAGCCCAGCAGCGTCAGAATAACACTAACAACCAGAGTTGTACTTAGACCGTAGGTTAGAAAAACACCCACCGGGGGCACGAAGATGGCTAAAAGGTAACGCAATAGCTTTGACATAAAAAACACCTCTTTACTAGATTCACGTTCCTAACGTGTGGCCCCGCTTAGCACTGAAGCGTTAAGCGAGCGACAGCCACATAATCAACCGCCACAATCGTTTGTGCTCGGTTGCGGGTCACTTGGCGATCATCCTGAAAACTTGGACGCCGAAGCTGTCCTAGGCAAAGTAGCGAACGCTATATATATAGATTGCGCCATTTACGCGAGGCGGTCGAGTAGGGCTATCCCGAATAACACCCGACAACATAGCTCATAAGGAAGCAGCGTGTTGCAGGACTCTGGCGGAATGGGCAATAACAATTGAATCCGCCTCGACGACGTTGCATAGCAACCCAACCAACGACTTCAGTGCCAAGCACTGTCCCAAGCAAGGCAAAAAATAATAGCCTTGGACATGGCCTAAGCGCTCTCAATGGTAGGTAGGTAAAAGTAGCGAGCTGCTAAATGTACTAATAAATTTTAGATTCTCTTTACCTTTATTTCGCTGCGTCAAGGGGCTCCAAAATAAAGGACCCCAGCACCCGTAACGGCCCCTCGCAACTTGACGAACGTAATATTACAAACAAAATTCGTTTAACTTCGCGGATAAATCCGACGGAAAAATTAAGTCACTGGAGGCTTCTAGCGCCGCAATCGACCACCAACGAATATCCGTAATGCCTTCCAATTGATGTTCAGCTTCTATCCCTGCCCCAAGAATCGCTGAATACTGCGTCACCCAAAAGAACGTCTCGGCTTGAATCACCTTTTGTCCCTTATAGGTATAGTGCGCCTCCCCAGTCCATAGTGGCTGTAAGGTCACCTGCTCAGCACCGAGTTCCTCTTTAGCTTCTCGTCGCGCCGCCTGCTCAGCCGTCTCACCCGGCTCTAGTCCACCTCCAGGCGTGGACCAGTAAGGCTCCTTATAGCCAATGGTGTGACGTAGCAGCAGAACTTCTTGAGCCGCATTCAACAGCACAAGCCGGGCCGCAGTTCGATATTTAATCATCGTATAGCAGTCGAAGGGTTAGTAGCCCCATTCGACTGCGTCGAGGGGCTCCAGCATAAAGGACCATAGCGCCAGGAACTATTCCTAGCAACTCGACGAACGCAATAGTTACCCATCGTTACCTTAAGAACAACAAAAAACGGATCGAGCCTACGTGACTCGATCCGTTGACGTTATTTAGTAGCCTTCAGAGGCTTGGGCTACTCAGCGCCCTGAGGCAATAGCTCGCGGGTTTCCTTGGCGGTAATCACGACTTTGCCATTCTCATCCACATCGACAACGGCAGTGTCCCCGTCCTTCAGACGATGGGAGAGAATTTCCTCAGCCAGGCTATCCTCCAGCAGTCGCATAATGGCACGACGCAATGGACGAGCACCGTAACTGGGGTTGTACCCCTCCTCTACCAGGCGATCCTTGAATTTCTCGGTCACCTCCAGGGTAATACCCTGTTCGGTCAGGCGGCCAAAGACTTCCTTGAGCAGGATGTCGGAGATCTCCTTGACCTCAGGCTTGGTAAGCTGACGGAAGACGATGATTTCGTCTAGGCGGTTGAGGAACTCAGGACGGAAGTATTGCTTGAGTTCTTCGTTTACCAAGGAACGAATGCGGTTGTACTGAGACTCGGCCTGGTCAGCTTCCAACTCGAAGCCCAAACCGCCGCCGCCTTTCTCAATGACCTTAGAACCAATATTGGACGTCAAGATCAGCAGCGTATTCTTAAAGTCAACGGTGCGTCCCTTAGCGTCGGTCAGGCGACCGTCTTCCAGGATTTGGAGCAGCATGTTGAAGACATCAGGGTGCGC
>JBCBOC010000826.1:0-1535 GCA_039821475.1 Cyanobacteria bacterium J06632_22
CGATCAACGAGTTCGTCTTGAGCCATCATCAACAAAATAGGCACTTTGCTTTTCTCTGCGCGTAGCTGCCGACACAGCTCTAGGCCCGATTCTTCCCGTAGCCGCCTTGCCACCACAATCAGCGATGGGGACGCCATACGTGCATGGGAAAGCGCTGCTCGTAAGTTATGCACCTCTAGGGGCGTGTAGCCAGCCTCATGCAAATCCACCCCAATCGTATGGGCGAGGCGCTCGTCGCTTTCGACGATTAGCACAGAAGGTAAATTGGTCCCCAACCCCTGTGGGTTCTGAGGATTCGAATCAGAAGGCTGCGAGGCAGGGGGGATGCTCATGGCAAGCAAAAAAGCGAAAGGGACGTTTCAAAAAACGTTGTCCCGCTCAGGGTAGCTCTACCGAAGTCGGCTTGGCAATATGAGGCAGTCCCCAGCCCAGCTTTTCTCTCAGCACGCGGAAAAACTCTGGACGCTTTAGTCGAATAAATTTAGCTGCATAGGGCGATCGCACCAAACTCACGCGATCACTCGGCACCACATAGCAGCCCGCATTACCATCTACGACCATTACCAGCGGTTCCGGGTTAGCCGACGTGACCACCACCGGATCTGAATCGGGAAAGACTAACCCACGCGACGCCAACGAATGCGGACAAATTGGAATCAGCTGTAGCACCGACACGCCTGGAGCAATCACCGGCCCGCCAGCCGAGAGAGAATAGGCCGTTGACCCGGTCGGCGTGGAAATAATAATGCCATCTGCCGCAATGTCCACAGGGGCATGCTCACCTACCTGCACCTCAAAATGACACATACTGGTCAGCGGCTGACGCTGCATCACCAGCTCATTCATGCACAGGGCCTCCCAGGTCAGCTCATTGTGACTGTACAGGCGCACCATCACCATGGCTCGGTCTTCTACGAGACAATTACCGGCCACCACCTGATCAATTGCATCGTTCAGCTGATTGAGATATATCTCCGTCAAAAAGCCCATATGGCCTGTGTTGACAGCCAGCAGCGGGATGCCCATCGGCGCAACCTGTCGAAAGGCCGACAGCACCGTTCCATCACCTCCAAATACCACCGCAAAATCCATATCGGCATCAAATCCGGGCGGCACCAAACTTTCTACGGGCGTATGGCACACAGGCTTACCAGGCTGAGAATATCCCAACAGCCCGGTTACACCCGTTGCAAAGCAAACCTCATACTGCAGCTCACTCAGGCGCTCGCCTAACTGCTCAGCAGCCTTAGCCGCAACTGGCTTAATATCGTTGTAAATGATGCCAACCTTAGGCACGGTCAGTTCTAGAGAAGGTATAGAAGTTAGCTTCTAGGCTACCGTCTTTGGCGATACCTTGAATAGAGGGCAGCCATGATTCCAAGGCAACCAGCCACACCGTTGTCGTTAACGATCCTTTTGCGGAGTACTAAGTCTGAGTGAGTTCTAGTCAACAATTACCAGCGACAACTGCTTACTTTCGAATCACATATCAATCCTGGCAGCAGGGCCAAATAGAAGGCGAAGTCAGCGCCAAC
>JBCBOC010000530.1:0-3594 GCA_039821475.1 Cyanobacteria bacterium J06632_22
GATGCTCTCGCAGCGATTAAAGCGGCGGTGGAAATGCATGGCCGGCTAGAGCTGTTAAATTATCAGCTACGTCTGCAGCACCTCCCAACGATTAAGTTTGGGATTGGTATTCATACCGGACCGTTGGTCGGTGGCACGGTGGGTAACCGACGTCGGCTGAACTATTCTCTCTTTGGCGATACGGTCAATGTGGCTGCTCGCATAGAGAGCCTGACTAAAAAACTGCCTGAGACAACGCCGTATAAATTATTAGTAAGCGGCGATACTCGCCACTATACCCAGGCAAAATTTCCCCTAGAGCGGGTTCAATCAACGCAGCTCAGAGGCCGTAAAGGCACGATTGAGGTGTATACGCTGAAAAGTCAGCGCGATACGTCACCTACACCGTCTTCGTCGTCGGTAGTGACGCCGATAGATCGCGTACAACGAGGATTCCCTAGAGAAGTTTCCTGGCAGGAAATGCCATCAGAAATCTCTCCAGACAACACGCCAGATAGATCAACAGATAGTAGTGCGCCAGATCTGCCGACAGACAGTTCGCTAGATATCTCATCGAGAGACATCTCATCAATCGATATTTCACAGTGGGATGCCTCGTGAACTGCCTTGTGAACAGTTGCCCTCTGCTTTTGCCGTTGCTCTAGCGCAGTAATCTGCCCATATAGCTGCCCCAGAGCTGTGCGGCTTGGGCGCTACTGCCAGCTGTCGGACTGTTATCATCGTTGCCTAGCCAGATGCCGCTGACGAGACTATCTTGTGGCACATAGCCGATAAACCACAGATCAACATTGTCGTTAGTGGTGCCTGTTTTGCCCGCTTCGCCTCTCCCTAGAAAGGCATTGCGACCTGTGCCACCTTGAACGACGCCTTGCATCATCCCTACCATGGTGGTGGCGACACTGGGGTCGAGTGCGGGGAGACTGGCATCGGCACTTCGAGAAAAGTCGTAGATAACACGGCAGCTGCTGATGTTGTTGTTGTCTGTGCAGTCGCTGCTGTCAATGACTCGCTGAATGCCGTGGGGGCGATTCCAGACACCTTGATTGGCGATCGCACCGAACGCCCCTGTGATTTCTAATGGCGTGACTTCGCTTTGTCCTAATACCAGCCCAGGCAATGGCTGCAATTCTGACTTAATGCCCATGCGCTTAGCCAGCTCAATAATTGCACTGAGCCCGGCTTCTTGGGCGATTCTCAAGGCCACGACATTTTCAGATCTAGCCATACCGGCATACATGTCTAATGCGCCACTGCCCGAGCGACAGCCTGCGAAAAACTGACCGTTCCAACTGAGATCACTACAAGAAAAAGCAGCATTGGGTGAAATACCCTGTTCTACAGCTGAAGCATAGGCGAAGACTTTAAAGGTGGACCCTGGCTGACGCAGTGCCTGACTGGCTCGGTTAAACTGGCTTTGTGCATAGTCAACGCCACCGACGAGGGCTTCTATTTCGCCATTCTGGGTGTTGATCGTGACAATGGCACCTTGTTCAAAGCCATACTGCGCGCCTTGGCTGCTAACAGTTTCGCGTAGGCTGGTTTCGGCAGCAGCCTGAGCCTCTAGATTAAGGCTGGTTTCGACGATAAAGTTGCCTTCTCGGGCGAGCTTTTCAGTGAGAATCTCGTCTAGCTCATCAAAAACATAGCTGTAAAAGTAAGGGGCTTTGGCACTTCTTAGCTGTTCGCGGGCCTTAGGGCTAATTTCGATGCGCGATCTCCGGGCCCGTCTGCCATCCTCTGCGCTAATCATTCCGAGGACAACCATGCGCTCGATTACGCGATCGCGATATTGCACCGCTGCTTCATAGTTTTGCACTGGATTGAAGGCATTGGGCGCAGGTAGAATGCCCACCAACGTTGCCGCTTCGGCAATGCTGAGGGCACCCGCTGACTTGCCGAAGTAAAACTGCGAGGCGTCTTCAAATCCATAGAGATTGTTGCCTAGATACACCCGGTTCAAATACAGCAGCATAATCGCGTCTTTGCTGTAGAACGTTTCTAGCTTGAGGGCAACTACGGCCTCTCGGATTTTTCTGGCTGCACTATCTTCACTGCCAACGTAGTCTTGGTAAGTGTTGCGGGCGAGCTGCTGGGTGATGGTGCTAGCGCCTTCGCGGATGGCGCCGTCGGCAATGTTAGTTCTGAGGGCGCGGGCTATGCCCCACGGATCGACACCCGGATGCCAATAAAAGCGAGAGTCTTCTGAGGCGACAACGGCCTGGGGCAGATATGGCGAATACTCTCTCAGATTGGCATTTTCTCGATGGGTAATATTGGGCAGTTCTTTCAGCGGAGTGCGGCCATTTTCGCCTTCAGCCGTAACAAGTACGGGCCCTTGCACAGATTCGGGAAAGGGGTTGATGCTGATTTTTGGCCACTGTAATCCGACAATCCAAAACGCGAGGAGTCCGGTGAAACCGGTTGCGCCATAGATGCTGTAGCGAAAAGCTTTGACGTACCAGGGTGGCGGATCGACATAGCGAACGGTGACAGCATCGGCTAGCTCCTGTGGACCTAGGGTAAAGACGTCACCATGGCGCAGCGGCAGTTTGGAGAGACGCTTCTTGTTGCGGTAGACACCATTGGTAGAGCCCTGATCTCTGAGGACAAAGGGATTGCCTGCACGGCTGCGATCGCGTGTTAGCGATAAATGTGTCTGACTGACAATGGGGCTGCGTACGACAATGTCACAGTTTTTGGAAGAGCGCCCTAAGATATAGTGCTCGCCTACCAGAGGATACTCGCTGGGGCGTTGCCTGCTATCGTTGCTTTCTACTACCAGTCGAGGCACGCGAGCATTGGGCTTGAGGGGGATTTTGCCGAAGTCTACGTTGGCCTGAACAGTATGAAACGCCTGGGTGATAGAGCCTAGAAAGGTTTTCGGTGCGCTCTGCTCCTTTCCAATATGGCCTTTGCCAATAGGGCCTTTTCCATTGGGGCTGTGTCCATTCTGGCCGTTGCCGTTTCGACCGTTTCCATTGGGACCATTGCCGTTTGGACCGTTACCGTTTGGGCTTTTATTGGGGCCAGGTTGTCTGGGTGGCTGAGGCGGTGGAGAAGTCATAAAGCAAAGAAAGATGCTAGCGGCTCTGGCAAGATGGCGCAGCTGTCTGCATGGTAAGCGATTGTGTTCAACTTGGGACGAGGGAAGGTGCCAGGATGCTCGAAAGTGCGTGTAGATGCAGCTAGGCCAGATGGCTGCCAAGTTTATTTTCGAGTGTGCCCGTCTGATCGAAATACAGCGTTGCCGTTATCCATTCCGTACGGCGACACGCCATCAGCGTCTTCTTCGATCTTCCGGTGTCATGGATGCTTCGGGCGCGACGAAAGCCAGTACGAGCAGACAAAGGATGCCAACGTTAATCCAGATATCTGCCAAGTTGAAGATAGGAAAACGGGTAACTGGAAAAACCTGCAAAAAATCGACCACTTCCCCGACCAGAAGGCGATCTATGCCATTGCCAAAGGCCCCACTGAGCAGAAAACCATAGCCAATAGCCTCCCACTTATTTGGGAAACGCGCTATGGAACCATAGATGGCAATGACGGCGCTAACGATCATGGAGAGCCATTTGAGCCAGTCTCCGTTTTCAC